>CBFHHD010000006.1:36555-42202 GCA_965655605.1 Candidatus Pelagibacteraceae bacterium
GGAAATTCAATTTCATGAACTTGAGGTTTAATTTCACTCCATTTATAATTTTTTAAAGCATCTACCTGTATCTCATTATCAAAGTGACCAATGTTACAAAGAATTGATCTATCCTTCATAGCTCTCATATGATCTGCAGTAACAATGTCCTTATTACCAGTGGCTGTAACAACAATATCAGCTTGGCCAACTGCCTCATCCATCAATACGACTTCATAGCCTTCCATTGAAGCCTGTAATGCACAAATAGGATCAGTTTCTGTAACCATAACTCTTGCGCCAGCTTGTCTTAAAGAAGCTGCACTACCTTTTCCCACATCACCAAAACCAGCAACGATTGCAACTTTTCCTGACATCATAACATCTGTGGCTCTTCTGATTGAATCTACTAAACTCTCTCTACACCCATATAAATTATCAAATTTTGATTTTGTAACAGAATCATTCACGTTAAATGCGGGAATTAAAAGAGTACCTTCTTTTTCCATTTTATTTAATTCTTTGACGCCCGTAGTAGTTTCCTCTGAAACACCTTTAATATCTTTTAATAAATCTTTATAATCTTTATGTAATAAACTAGTAAGGTCACCGCCATCATCCAAAATCATATTCGGCTTCCAATCCTTATTACCCTCGATTGTTTGTTTGATACACCACCAATACTCTTCTTCCGTTTCACCTTTCCATGCAAAAACAGGTATTCCTTTTCTAGCAATTGCTGCTGCTGCATGATCTTGTGTTGAGAAGATATTGCATGATGACCATCTTACACTTGCTCCAAGATAGACTAAAGTTTCAATTAACACCGCTGTTTGAATTGTCATATGTAAACAGCCCAAGATATTAGCGCCTTTTAAAGGTTTTGAATTACCGTATTCTTCTCTAATGGCCATTAAGCCTGGCATTTCAGACTCAGCTAATGAAATTTCTTTATCACCATAATCTGCTTCGTTAATATCTTTAATTTTATAATCAGGCATGACGCGGTTTCTAACAGTATTGATTCTTGAATGCAATTAAATTGAGGGTAAATTTATATCAACAATAGCACCCTTTTTATTATCATTATAAACTTGAATATTGCCTTTGTGGGCATCAACTATATTTTTAACTATATTTAAACCTAAGCCAGAGTGTCGGCCATCATGATCATTGGGTCTATCACTATAAAATCTTTCAAAGACTTTATTTAAATTTTTTTCATCAAAGCCAGGCCCTGAGTCTTTAATTAAAATTTTAAATGTCTGTTTATTTTGAGTTAGATTAATAACGACATCTTTTTCTTCTGGACTAAAAGATACTGCATTTTCTAATAAATTTGCAATGACTTGCTCAATTCTACTTTCAATACCAAATATTTCTGCTTTTTTTAATTTTGCTGGAAGATCAAAAACTATTTTAATTTTACGCTTTTGATTGGCACTATCTAAATTAAAATCCTCTGTAATACTCGCAATAAGCTGAATTAAATCAAAGTTTTTTGCAACAGCTCTGGAGTGTGTGGCATCATCTTTGAGAACTTGAGAATAGTCTGTTATCAGTCTTTCAATTCTCTCAACATCATTAGATAAAATCTTTAATAATTTAATTTTTTGATTTTCATCTTTTGTTTGATTTAATAAATCAGAAGCGCCCTTCAAAGAAGCCAACGGGTTTCTTATTTCATGTGTCAAATCAGATGCAAACCTCTCAGCAAGCTCAATTCTGTGGTAAAGTTTATCCGTCATTTCACTTAACGACCTCGATAAATTTCCTATTTCATCCTCTCTTTTTTGAAATTCTTCAGCTACTTTACTCTTTGGGTTGTTATATGAAATTTGATTAGCAAAAATATTCAGCGATCTTATAGGTTTAATTATATAATTATTTAAAAATAATGAAAATATTATAATTACAGCTGCTGCAATTAAAACGGATCTTAAAACAAAATTTTTTCTTTCTTGAACAGCGCGTGTAATTTCATTTGATGTATCGCTAACGGTTATAATAATATTTTTTCCATTTAAATTTATTACTAAACTAGTATGTATAAAAAAACTCTTGTTTACTTTTTCTGTTTCAATTGTAAAATTTTTTTTATTTGTTAGGTCGATATTATCTAAAAAAGCATAATCAGTATTTAAATTTTCATTACTAATTTCCAAGTCTTTTTTTGCGTCTAAGGTTTCGTTAATACCAAAAGTTTGTATATTTTCTGTCTTAAAAAAAGATGTCCTATCAATATCAATTAAGCTGCTATCAACTAATATTTTTTTTTTACTATCAAAAAATCTAATTCGATCAACTTCATCAAAGATAAACTTATTCTTATATAAAAAATTTTTCAAATCATACTCTGTTGGAGCAAGTTTCTGATTTTTAATATTTAAAGATAAATTTTGAATAATGTTTTCATGTTTCTTACTTTTTTTACTAATTAACTCTGGTTCAATTGCCAAAAGATATAAAAAAGTAAAAAACCCCAAAACTAAAAATACAGATAAATTAAAAGCTAAAAACTGTCTTAGTAATGATTTAGAAGATAATAAATTTGTTATCATTAAGGGTTTGCATTCCAACGATAACCACTCCCATAACGAGTTTCAATAGCTGAAAAATCTTTATCTATTTTTTTAAACTTCTTTCTGATTCTCTTTACGTGACTATCAATTGTTCTATCCTCAATATCATTGTTCTCCTTATAGGCGATTGTCATCAAATGAGATCTTTCCTTAATGACTCCAGGTCTTTTAGCTAACTCATAAACTATCTGAAACTCAGTTGTAGTAAGTTTATCAGGTAAGTTATGCTCATCCCAAGTACACTCCAACTGCTCTGGGTCCAACATAAGCTTACCCTGTCTAACAATATTTTTATTATCTGGTGTTACTTGATCTTTTTTTCTAAATTGAACTTTTATTCTTTCAATCAAAACATTAATCGAAAAGTCTCCAGATTTTTTTACATAATCATCAGCACCAAGTTTCAAACCTAATAATTCATCCACTTCCTCATCTTTCGATGTTAAAAAAATAACAGGAAGGTTAGTTTTTTTTCTTAACTTTTTTAGGAGCTCTTCGCCATTCATTCTTGGCATTTTGATATCAATGACAGCTAGATCCGGAGGCATCCTAGTAATACCAATATAAGCACTTTCTCCATCTAAATAAGTTTGAACTTTAAAGCCTTCATTTTCTAATGCGATAGAAACACTAGTTAAGATATTTCTATCATCGTCTACAAGTGCAATCAGTTTAGTCATAACAATTACATAATATCAAAAAAAGACCAAAATTAGACGAAATTAATGGGCATCATTCCAGTTTTTTGCATGATTTATATCTACAATCAAAGGAACTGAAAATTCAGTTTCATCGTAAACTGCATTTTCCATTTCTTTTTTTAGAATCACAAGATTTTTTTTAAGATCATTTTCTTTAGTTTCAAATAAAAGTTCGTCATGAATTTGTACTAATAAGGTTGATTTAATTTCTTTATTCAAAATTTTCTTATCAATGTTTATCATTGCCAACCTAATGATATCAGCTGCGGCTCCTTGTATTGGCGCATTAATTGCTGCCCTTTCTTGAAAAGATTTTAATGTATGATTTTTATCGTTTATATTGGGAAAGTTACATTTTCTGCCAAACATAGTTTTCACATAACCATGTTTTCTACAAGATTTTAAAGTTTCCTGCATATAGTTTTTGATTTCGGGAAATTTTTTGAAATACGAAAATAAAAATTTTTCAGCTTCTGGATTACTGACTGAAATTTGTTTTGCCAAACCATAAGATGAAATTCCATAAATAATTCCAAAATTTATAGCTTTTGCTTTACGTCTCATGTCTTCATTTATTTTTTTTATGTCACAATCAAAAATTTGCGATGCGGTAATGCTATGGATGTCTTCATTATTTTGAAAAGCTTTTTTTAATTCTTTAACGTCAGCTACATGTGCCAGAACTCTCATTTCAATTTGACTGTAATCTGCTGAAATAATTGAGCTTCCCTTTTCTGCAACAAAAGCTGTTCTTATCTGCCTACCTTCTTTAGATTTAATTGGAATATTTTGTAAATTAGGATCTGCAGAAGCTAATCTGCCCGTTGAAGTTGCAGCTAATAAAAATGACGTATGAATTCGTTTTGTTTTACTATCAATATATTCTGGCAATGAGTCAGTATAAGTATTCTTAAGTTTTGATTTTTGTCTCCACTCAAGAACTAATTTCGGAAGCTCATGTCCTTTACTTGCTAGATCTTCAAGAACATTTACATTTGTTGCAAAATTTCCTTTTTTTGTTTTCTTGGTACCTGTAATTTTTAATTTTTGATAAATTACATCTCCAAGCTGCTTGGTTGATCCTATATTAAATTCTTCTCCTGCAAGTTTATATATTTTTTTCTCGAGGATCTTAAGTTCTTTACTAAAATTTTCAGAGAGTTTTTTTAAAATATTTTTATCAATTTTAATTCCATTATTTTCCATCCGTGCAAGAACATTCACTAGTGGTATCTCGAAATTTTCGTACACATAAAATGATTTATCTTTGACCAGTCTGTTTTTAAAGAGATTATATAGCTTCAAGGTTACATCAGCATCTTCACATGCATACTTGTATGCATCGCTGATTTTTACTTGATCAAATGTGACTTCAGATTTTCCTGTTCCAACTATATCTTTGAATTTTATATTTTCATGATTTAAGTGAATTTTAGCTAAAGTATCTAAGTTATGTCTATTAATGCCGGAGTCTAAAATGCATGATAACAACATGGTATCTTCTATTGAATTAATTTGAATGCCATACTTTAGAAAAATTTTTAGGTCGTATTTAATATTTTGCCCAACTTTCTTGATAGTTTTGTCTTCCAAGTAAGGTTTTATAATTTTAATAACTCGCTCAAGAGGTATTTGTTTTTTTAAATTTTCATCGTCTTTATTTTTATGCCCGACGGGTAGGTAATAAGCTTCATTTTCATTTAAAGAGAATGAGATGCCTACTAATTCAGCAATTTGAGTATTTAAAGAGTTTGTCTCTGTATCAATTGCAAAAAAACCCTGGTTATCTGCCTCCTTTAATAGTTGCTCTAACTCCTTTTCTTTATAAATTATGTGAAAGCCTGAGACCCTAGGAATTGCCGTATTTGTTTTTTTTGCATCTGGAGTTTCCTTAAAGTTATTTTTTGATTTACCGTAATTATCTTCAATTCTTTTTTTTATTTTTGTAAATTCCATCTCGTCAAGAAAACTTAATATTTTCTCTATATCGAGAGGTTTTAAAATAAAATCCTCTATCTGGTCTTTAATTGGCACATCTTTTTTTAGAGTAACTAACTCACGGCTCATTAAAGCATTTTTTTTATTATCTAATAAAGTTTGTCTTCTCTTAGGTTGTTTGATTGTATCAGCCTTATCAAGCAATGTTTCCAAATCCCCAAATTGATTAATTAGCTCTGCCGCTGTCTTTATTCCTATTCCTGGTACTCCAGGAATGTTGTCTACCGAATCTCCTGCTAATGATTGAACATCAATTACTTTTTCTGGAGGAACACCGAATTTTTCTTTTACCTCATTAATACCAATATGTCTGTCCTTCATCGTATCTAGCATAAAAGTTTCGTTATCAACTAACTGCATAAGATCTTTATCCGAAGAAACAATAGT
>CBFHHD010000007.1:0-31466 GCA_965655605.1 Candidatus Pelagibacteraceae bacterium
TACCTACGGTAAGAATTATTCCAGCTATTCCTGGAAGGGTCAGTGTCGCTTCTAAAAAAGTTAATACCGAAAGCAATAACACTAAGTTTAAAAAAAGTGAGATATTGGCAAATAAACCAAAAATTCTATAATTAAAAAGAATGTATAGAACAACTAATAAAAAACCTATTATTAAAGAGATTACTCCTTTGTTAATACTTTCTTGCCCCAAGTCAGGACCCACAGTTCTCTCTTCAATTATATCAAGTGGAGCTGGTAATGCGCCAGAACGCAAAAGTATCGCCAAATTATTTGCTTCTGTGACTGTAAAATTACCAGAAATCTGACCGCTCCCACCAGGAATTGCATCACGTATAACAGGAGCGCTAATTACTTCATCGTCAATTACTATTGCAAGATTTCTACCAACGTTATTTTTTGTTGCGTAGGCAAATTTTTTAGATCCAAAATTATCTAACTTAAAATTAACAACTGATTGATTGTTTAAATTATCAAAACCTGGTTGGGCATCTGTTAAGTGCTCTCCTGATAACGTTATTTTTTTATTAACTTTAAATCCTTCAATATTTTCTTTTGATTTTAAAATTTCGAATGTCTCTTTGCTGGCATTATTATTTGCCACAAATCTAAATGTTAATTTTGCAGTTTTTCCTATTATATTTTTAATTTCTTTTGGATTTTCAATTCCAGGAAGTTCTACTAAAATCCTATCCTCGCCCTGAGCGATAATATTAGGTTCTTTGGTACCCAATTGATCAATTCTTGATCTGATAATCTCTAAGGACTGTTCAACGGCATTTTTATTTATTCTCTTTAAAAAACTATTATTAAATTTGATTGTTATTTTATTATCAATATTTTCAAATAAAATTTCTTTTGAGCCATCATTTATGGTTTGATTGATTTCATTTGAATTTAAGATTGCAATTATTTTGCTCGAGTCAGTTTGATTTGTTTCGAATTCTATTTTTGCGTCATCTGATTTAAAATTTTTATAAAATATTCTCTCAGCTCTTAATCTTTTTCTGATTTCAAATGTTTTTTGTTGAAATTTTTGCTTATATAAAGGTTTAGAATTTACCTCTAATAGTAAATATGAACCACCTTGCAAATCTAATCCCAAGACCACTTTTTGGCTTGGAAGATACGGAAAGTTTTTTTTAAAAAAGTTAGGAAGTGAAAAGTATATGCCAAAGATTATAGATAATAAGATAAATCCAATCTTTACTCTTGAGAAATGAAGCACACTATTTTTTTGCGTCTGTTTTGCTTAGGACTTGAGAAATAGTTGATCTCACCACTTTCACATTAACATTATCTGAAATCTCTACTTCAGCTTTGTCATCTTCTAAAACTCTTACAACTTTACCAACTAAGCCACCAGCAGTTACAATATTATCTCCCCTTGTTAAAGCGTCGACCATTGCCTTATGCTCTTTAATTCTTTTTTGCTGAGGTCTTATTAACAAGAAATAAAAAATTACGAAAATTAATATTAAAGGTATAAATTGACCTAGTGCTTTACCGTCCATGCTGCGTTTAATAAACTAATGACTGAATTTTACAAGACTATATTTTTTTTTGATCAATAAATTCTTGAATTTTTTTAACGATATCAATTTTTTCAATATTTTTATTGGGTTGATTCATCACAAAGTAATCATTCAACGCCTTATCGTCTATTTCTAATAATTGTTGGAATTGATTGAGCTCATTATCATTTAAATTTTTGTTGGCATTCTCAAAAAAACCACCGAGAAGAATGTCCATCTCCTTTGTGCCTCTGTGGTTAGATCTAAACAACAATTTTTTCACTAAAAACTCTTTATTGCTCATAAAACAAATAGATATAAAAATGAAAGTTAATATCAATGAAAAATAGCTTATTTGACCCAGTAATTAATATTAAAGGTATTGGACCGAAAATTGAGAAAAAACTCCAAGATAAAAATATTTATAACAAAGTAGATTTGCTGCTTAATTTGCCAACCGGGACAATAGATAGACGATTTTGCCCAAAACTAGATCAGTTAGAAGTGGGTAAAATTTCAACAGTTTTTGCGACCCCTATAAAATATAATTTCCCAAGAATAAGAAACTTGCCAAGTAGAGTAACCTGCCAAGATGAATTTAGTAAAATTGATTTAGTTTTTTTTAATTCTAGAGAAAATTATATAAAGCAAGTTTTACCTCTAAATGAAGAAATTGTAGTTAGCGGTAAAGTCACCTTGTACAAAAACAAATATCAAATTACCAATCCAGACTACATAAAGTCCACAGACAAAGGTGCGGATATTAAAAAAATTATGTCAAAGTATTCAGGTATTGCTGGAGTATCTGAAAAAACATTGCAAAAAATATATACGGAAGAATCAAAAAACCTAGAAGAAATATCTGAGTGGCATGATCAAAAATTTTTAGATAAAATGAAATGGTTATCCTGGATGGAGTCCCTAAAACAGCTTCATAATCCAATGACAAATGAAGATGTAGATAAAAACTCACCTTATTTTGAAAGACTTGCTTATGATGAAATATTTTCAAATTTGTTAATATTTAATGAAATAAAAAAAAGGATAGAAAAAATAAAAAAAAAACCAAAAATTATTTTAACTGAAGATATAAATAATATAAAAAAAACTATTCCTTTTAAGCTTACAAAAGATCAGCAAGATGTGCTCGATGAAATAATTTCAGATTTATCATCAAAAAAAAAAATGATGAGGGTTTTGCAAGGTGATGTTGGTTCAGGAAAAACGATAGTTGCATTAATATGCGCTTATTTAGTTTTTAAAAATAAATTTCAATCAGCAATTATGGTTCCAACAGAAATATTAGCAAACCAACATTACAATTTATTTAAATCAATTTTTAAGAACGAAAAAATAAATATAGAAATCCTTTCTGGCAAAACCAAATTAAAAGATCAAAATACTGTTAGAGATAAAATTAAATCTAATCAAATTGATATAATAATTGGTACTCATTCATTGTTTCAGACAACTGTAGATTTTAATAAGCTTGGTTTAGTAGTTATTGATGAGCAGCATAAATTTGGGGTTAAACAGCGAATTAATCTTTCACAAAAAGGATCCGATCATACAGATGTAATTTTGATGACAGCTACCCCTATCCCAAGAACATTAATTCTTACAAATTATGGAGACATGAATATTTCTACAATAAAAAACAAGCCATTTAGAAATGATAATATTTCAACATTTGCAAAGCCTGCTGACAAAATAAATGAAGTATCGGATTATATTTCAAAAAAAATAAATGATGGCGATCAAGTGTATTGGGTTTGTCCATTAATCGAAGAAAGCGAAAAATTAAAACTAACTCCTGCCACAAAAAGATTTGAAGCTTTAAAAAAAAAATATGACTTTCCTATAGGTTTAATTCATGGTTCTCTCAAAAAAGATGAAAAAGATGAAATCATGCAAAATTTTATAAAAGGGCATATTAAGATATTGATTTCAACAACAGTAATAGAAGTTGGCATTGATAATCCTAATGCAAACACTATGGTAATTGAAAACGCTGAAAGATTTGGCTTATCACAATTGCATCAATTACGTGGTAGAGTTGGGAGATCTGGAAAATCGGCTGATTGTGTACTGCTTTACTCTTCATCAATCTCTGAAACCGGAAAAAAAAGATTGAAAGTTATGAAAGAGTCTAACGATGGTTTTTATATTTCTGAAGAAGATCTAAAATTAAGAGGTTTTGGTGACATAATTGGATACAAACAAAGTGGTGAAAAAGATTTTTTAATTGCTGATCCAATGTATCATTCACACCTGTTTGAAATTGCCAAAGAAAACATTCAAAATTTAAATGATGAGCAGTCAAAAAACTTCGAAGTTTTATTAAAGATTTTTAAAAAAGATAAGGTTTTAAATATTATTGATACTGGTTAAGCAGTTTTTTGATAGCCAATAGCTTTCTCAAATTCATCTAAACGTTTGTATATAGACCTTAACTCAGTAATGGTTGTCCAATTGTGTGTAAACAATGAAAAACTTCCATGAACTCTCGAAAATGCGTTTGATACTTGAATTACGAATCCCAAGGTAATAGCTCCTGTAAACAAACCCGGGGCCATAACTAGGTAAGGAACAATTACCATAAATTGATCATAAATATTAACCCAAATATCAAAATATCCGTAATGCAAAAATAATCTGTGATAATTAAATTTTATACCTGTAAAAAGTTCAAAAATAGTTTCGGGTTTAGCGTAAGTATCTCTGTCGTCTTCACCATAAACTAATTCTTTTCTAAATTTAGCTTCAACTTTTTGATTATTATACTCTAAACCTGGAAGCTTGTAACCTACCACCCAGCTAATTAATAAACTTCCTAAACTAGTGGCAAACGCAACCCAAACTAACGATCCTGGGATATTTTTTAAAATTTCTACTTCAACTTTATCGGACAGACTCCATAATATAGGAGTGAAAGCTATCAAAGTCATAACGGCTCTAACAATTTGAAGGCCCAAGCTTTCAACGATTTTAGCAAATCTCATTGTATCTTCTTGAAGACGTTGAGCTGAACCCTCAACCTTAACATTGCTAGATGTCCAAATTGGCATATAGTCAAACGTAATCGCCTCTCTCCATCTAAAAGCATATAATCTTGTGAAGTAAGCTGTAAGAGTAGCCAGCACAACATAAGGCAAAGCTAAATAAGTAAACTCAAATATCTTATCCCAAAAAACAGTTATGTCGCTTTCTGTAGGTTTTTGTAAAATATCATAAAAACCTTTGTACCATTGATTGATTTTCACTGTGATTGTCACTTGAACAAGTAATGATAAAATTAGAAAAATACCTCCGCCCCAAGACCACCAAAGCCATTTTTTGTTTAAAAAAAAACTTCTTAACATTTATTAAGACAAAAAATTATCAGCGTAAGATTTAATAATTAATTTTGATTTTTTTGGTTCAATTATTTCGAAATCAATATTGTTTTTTTTAGCATAAGACATGGCCTCTTCTTTATTTTCAAAGGTTAACTTAACTTGTGATTGAGTGTCGTTAGATGATGTCCAGTTCATTAAATGGTCATTGGAAGTTTGTTTTTTTTCAAATTCCAATATCCAATTCTTACTTTTGTTTTTACCTGACTGCATTGCAGTTTTGCTAGGTATATAAATTTTTGCTTTTTTCATTCGCTTAATTAATTGAACATTTCCATTTTTCTTTATCTTCACCATGAACAGTAAGTTGGGATAAATCTTTTTTAAGCTCTCTTTTAACATCTTTTGTTTTTTTACGATTCATTGGATAAGGATACTCTACAGTCATCCAGCTATAGCTATCTCCATCATCTTTAATACTAATTGTTTTATTTTCAAAAGTGAGTTTGGTTTTGTCTTCGGACAAGTTAAACTCAATAATTTGCAGACCTTCTATTTCTTGACCATTGTTGCAAGTAAATTTTTGAGCATTAACAGTACTCGAAAGCACTAATAATATAATGGTTTTTAATAATATTTTTTTCATAATTCTTTAATAATCTTGGTCGGGGCAGCAAGATTTGAACTTGCGACCCTCTGGTCCCAAACCAGATGCGCTACCAGGCTGCGCTATGCCCCGAATTAAACCCTTATATACATAAATTACTCAGCTTTTAAAGAATTAAGAATTTGAATTCAAAAACAAAAATGGTAAAAAAATGCCGTGATTACAAAAATTTCATCTTTTTTCAAATGGTACATTAAACATGAGACATCTGCAGGTATAACTCTGCTTGTGATGACAGTTATTGCTTTAATAATAAGCAATTCAATGTTTTCTGAAGACTATTTTAAAGCTTTAAAAACATATTACTCATTAGGATTTGGTGACTTCGCATTAAAACTTTCTTTATTTCATTGGATTAATGATGCCTTGATGGCAATCTTCTTTTTAGTTGTGGGTCTTGAAATTAAAAGAGAGTTTGTTGAAGGAGAATTAGCTAAACCTACTCAAGCAGCTCTTCCCATATTAGGAGCTGTAGGTGGAATGCTAGTCCCTGCCCTGATCTATATAGGTTTTAATCTTGATACACCTGAAACATTAAAAGGATGGGCAATCCCTTCAGCTACTGATATTGCCTTTTCAATAGGTGTGCTTTCTTTACTTGGATCAAGAGTACCACTTTCGCTTAAAGTGTTTCTTGTTGCTTTAGCAATAATTGATGACATGGGGGCAGTCATCATAATTGCTCTTTTTTATACAACTGAATTGAATGTAACTTTTTTAATGTTAATGTTTTTATGTTTTGCCATATTGCTTATTTTTAACAAAATGAATGTTAAATACTTTTCAGCATATGCAGTAGTAGGTTTGTTTATGTGGTTCTTTACGCATGAGTCAGGAATACACGCTACAATAGCTGGGGTTTTATTGGCAATAACAATACCACATAAAAAAGATAAATCTCATCATGGAACTTCTATGTTAAAACATGTTGAACATAGTTTAGCTCCTTACGTATCCTTTTTAATAATGCCAATATTTGCATTTGCAAATGCTGGGGTTAATTTTGATGGTATGTCAATCTCACAACTCTTTACACCTGTACCACTTGGAATTTGTTTGGGGTTGTTTGTTGGTAAACAGCTTGGTGTATTTGCTTTTGCTTACGGGGCAATTAAATTTGGAATTGCAGAAAAACCTGAAGGTGCAAGCTGGACAAGTTTTTATGCTACAGGCGTATTAACTGGCATTGGGTTTACTATGAGCTTATTTGTTGGGAATTTAGCATTTCCAAATTCTGATGTGATAGATGGTGTTAAAATCGGTGTTCTACTAGGATCTTTGTTGTCAACATTGCTGGGTTATGGATTGTTAATGTCTTGTACCAAACATAAGCAAAATGCGATTTCTTAAATATTTAATTATTATTTTTTTTTTTAATACGGTATCTTACGCAAATATGAAAACTGCATACGATTTCAACTTCAAAAGTATTGATGGTGGTGAATTGAAGCTTTCTAATTATCAAGGGAAAGTCTTGGTGATAACAAATGTTGCTAGTCGATGTGGTTTTACAAATCAATACGAAGGTTTACAAACAATATGGGACGAATATAAAGATAAAAATGTTGTTGTTATAGGTGTTTCGTCCAATGATTTTAAACAAGAGTTGAGCAGTAAAGAAGATGTAAAAAAATTTTGCGAGGTAAATTTTGGAATTAATTTCCCAATGACTGACATTACAAATGTTAAGGGAGAAGACGCCCATTCTTTTTATAAATGGGTTAATGAAACTCACGGTAGCAAACCTAAATGGAACTTTTACAAAATATTAATCAATAAAAATGGTCAGGTAGAAGATGCATTTAGCTCATTTACGAAACCCGATAGCAAAAAGTTTAGGAAAGCTATTGAAAAGATACTCTAGTGTTTAAAACAAACATTAGAAAAGAAATCTTTATATTCGTCATACTTATTTTTATATCTAATCAAGCTTATTAGAAGAAAAAAAAACCCACAAAACATTATCTAAAAAGTCACAATATCAAAAACCCCAAAACTAAATTTTACGTCTATTCAATGTATGTGGCGGTCCCTAGGGGAATCGAACCCCTCTTTCATGGATGAAAACCATGTGTCCTAACCGATAGACGAAGGGACCAGAGAAAATCTTTTTATTTATTATTAATCTTTAATCAATAAAAAAATTAATTAATTAATTGAATATCATCAATTATAAGCTCAATATTTGATTTTCCGTTCCATTCATTGAGTTTAATTTTGCCAGCTACATTAAAAGGTTTTTTGTAATTCATTAAATAATTTCCAATATCTTTATTTTTAGAATTAAAGCACATTGCATTCATATAAAAACTTCCTTTTTTAAGAACTACCTTTACGTGATTATTATTAGTCTCAATAACCTTACTGACTTCAAATTGTTCTAATCCAAAAATAGGCTCTCTATTACCAGATCCACAAGGTTCTAAATAATTTAGTTTTTCAATCAGTTCCTCATTAATCGCTGAGCTTTCTAAATAACTATCTATATGAATAATGCTCTCTTCATCATTTTTTTTTGATTTCAAATAACATTTTATTAATTCATTTTTAAATTGATCTAATTTATCTTGTTTTAAGCTAAATCCCCCAGCCATTGGATGTCCACCACCTTTTAAAATTAAATCCATTTGTTTGCATTTAGTTATAGCCAAACCAACATCAAAACCAAAAACAGACCTTGCAGAACCTTTGCACTCATCACCCTTTTGAGCAATAATAAAGCTAGGTTTATTAAAATGATCTTTTAGTCGACTTGCAACGATACCTATAAGGCCTTCATGCCAATCATTTTTTCTTAAAAATATAATTGGGTCATTGGAATTCTTTTCAGCAATTTCAATAGCTTCCTCAACAGTTTGTCTTTCAAGATCTTTCCTTTTTGAATTTAAACTCTCCAATTCACTCGAAATTAAATAGGCTGTTTCAGCATTTTTTGTAGTTAATAGATTATAGCCAAGTTCTGACTTACCTATTCTACCACCCGCATTGATCTTTGGACCCAATACATATCCAACTTCATAAGTGGAAAGTCTTTTTCTAATTTTTGAATAATCAGATAGCGTTTTAATTCCAAGATTATGTCTTTGTGATGCAATTTTCAAACCTTGAAAAACAAAAGCTCTATTAAGGTTTATTAACGGAACAACATCACAGACCGTCCCAAGCATCACCAAATCTAAAAAACTTAACAAATCTGGTTCAAAAATTTCATTTATTTTAAAATATTCCTGCTCTCTTAAAACTTTATTCAAACCAACCAAAAAAATAAACAGAACACCAGCTGCACATAAGTAATAATGCTCACCATTTTCATCAATCCTATTTGGATTAATAATTGCGTTTGCCTTTGGTAGAATTTCTTGAGATTTGTGATGATCAATAACAACCACTTCAACATCTTTAGAATTTGCATATTCGATTGCCTCAAATGAAGTTGTTCCACAATCCAAAGCTATTATTAATTTTGCACCTTTGTTTATAATATCTTCAAAAGTTTTAACTGAAGGTCCATAGCCATCTCTTTGTCTGTCTGGAATAAATACAAAATGCTCAATGTTTAAAGAGTCTAGATATTTAGACATCATGCTACTTGATGTGGCTCCATCGACATCATAATCACCAAAAATACAAATCTTATTTTTCTCTTTGATATGCTTAACAATAACATCCAATCCAATATTCATATCTTTAAAATGATGCGGATTAGGCAAAAAATTTTTAATCTTTGGGTCTAAAAAATGATCAATATTAGTTTGGTTAATATTTCTAATCGCTAGTAATCGCGATGTAAGAAAATCTAAATTATTTTTTTTGGAAATAAGTTCAACAATATTTTTATCAAAATTTCTTAGAACCCACTCTTTACCTTGAACAGAGTGGCTATTCATATCTTATAATTTTTTTTTACTTTCTTAGAAAAATTTTGAGAATAATGAAGTGCAAATGTCTCTGAATTAAAAGTATTTCCAGATATTTCAATGCCTGTAACTAATTCACCATTTGTAACGCCGGTAGAACAAAATATAACATCACCTTTTACCATTTCATTTAAATTATATTTTTTTTCAAAATCAGTTATTCCAAGCTTGTTTGCTCTTTTAGCTTCATCATCATCTTCAATTTTAAGTCTTGATTGAAACTGACCACCTAAACACTTGATAGCAGAAGCTGCCAAAACACCCTCGGGGGCTCCGCCTATGCCTACGTACAAATCTACATTAGAATTTTCTAAAGCAGTAAAAATTGATCCAGCCACATCTCCATCAGAAATAAGTTTCAATTTTGATCCTAAAGATTTTGCCCCATCCAAAAAATGTTGATGACGATCACGATCAAGCATACAAACACAAATATCCTTTACATCTTTATTTTTTGCTTTAGCTAAATTTTTAATATTTTTTTGTATATCTTCATCTAAATCAACAACGCCATCTGGTAAATTTGGGCCAACTGAAATTTTATCCATATACGTGTCTGGAGCTTGTAATAATTGACCTTCTTCTGAAATTGAAATTACAGAAATTGCATTAGGTTCATTATTTGCTGCCAACTTAGTTCCATCTAAAGGATCAACTGCTATATCTATTTTTGGTTCTTTTGATTTTCCTAAGATCTCACCAATATACAACATAGGTGCCTCGTCCATTTCTCCTTCGCCAATAACAACTTTACCCTGCATGTTCATATTATTTAATTCAGTGCGCATAGCGTCTACAGCAGCTTGGTCAGCTGCATTTTTATCACCCTTGCCTACAAGTAAAAATGACTTGTATGCAGCTTTAGCGGCAACATTGATTATTTGGTCTAATAGTTTTGGATCCAGCATTATAATTTTTTTAAGTCTCTAACTCTGATCATAACAATTTTTTTAAATAATTTTTTTTGTTTAGATAAAGTCCTTAATACCTTTTGGATATTTAATTCTTTTGAATTGTGTGTAATTAACATCACATTTGCGGTCCCAGAAGTCGATGGCTCTTGCAAAAGGTTTGATACGCTAATTTTATTTTTAGCTAAACTAGAAGTAATTTTTGATAATACGCCTGGCACATCCTTAGTTAAAAATCTTAAATAATATTTTGACTCATGGTTATCAAAATTAAATAGTTTTAGATTAACTTTTGAAGATGGAGACAGTCCAAATGAAAATTCATCATTACCTAACATTATTGATGTAATATCGGATATAACTGCTGATGATGTCGGTCCTTTTCCAGCGCCAGGCCCTTCATAAATAGTTCTACCTATTGGACTTCCGTCAACAACAACGGCGTTTGTCACATCATCAATATTTGCAACATCTAGATTGAATGGAATTAAACAAGGATGTACCCTTTGCTTTATCTGCTTTCCAACCCTTTCAGCTATTGCAAGCAATTTAATTTTATATCCAAGGTCTTTAGCAAATTTTATATCATCTATTTCAATGTTCCTAATACCCTCAATCAAAAAACCTTTATTTATAATTTTTGTTCCAAAACTAATTGAACTTAGAATAGAAATCTTATCTGCTGCATCATAACCGTCTATATCGGCTGTCGGGTTACTTTCTGCATAACCTAACCGCTGCGCATCTTTAAGAACGCTTTTAAATCCCTCACCTCTTTTTTCCATTTCAGTTAAAATGTAATTCGTAGTTCCATTCAGTATTCCGTAAATATGATGAAGTTTATTTGCAATCAAACCTTGTTTAATAGATCTTATAATTGGAATACCGCCGCCTACCGCTGCTTCAAATAATAAATTAACTTCATTTTTTTCAGATAAGACAGCTAAGGCATCGCCATGTTTTGCAATCAAGGCTTTATTAGCTGTAACTACATGTTTATTATGCTTCAAAGACTCAAAGACTACTTTTTTGGCAATTCCATCAGCGCCACCTATTAATTCTATTACAATGTCAATATTTGGGTTTTTAATGATTTTAAAGGGATCTTTTTCTAAAATATTTTTCGAAAAATTTACACTTCGTTTTTTTTTAATATTTTTTGCAGATACCTTAATAATATTTAATTTAAAACCAGTTTTTTTCTGAATATCTACAGAGTTTTTTTTTATATTTTTATAAACTTCAAGGCCAATATTACCTAAACCAATAATACCTATGTTAAAATTTTTCATTCCATCAATCCTAGTTTCTCATCAAAGCCAAATCTAATATTTAAATTTTGAATAGCTTGACCAGCTGCACCTTTTAACAAATTATCTATACTACAGGAAATAATAAATGAATTATCAATATTGCTTTTGTGAATTGATATAAGGGTATTGTTTGTATTAATTACTTTGTTGGTATTTATAGTAACAGATTTTAGCACCTCAATAAAATCATCTTTTTTATACTGGTCATTAAGCGCTTCAAATAATTCCTCTAAAGAATGATTTGATTTTATATAAATAGTTGAAAGCATTCCTCTAAAAGTTGGTATCAAGTGAGGAGTGAAAGAAACCTCGACTTTTTTATTTGAGAACTCCGACAGATAATGATCTATTTCTGGCATATGTCTGTGTTGTCCAACGCCATAAATAGCAATATTTTCATCTAAGTTTGGATATTGATTATTCTGAAAAATTTTCTTACCAGCTCCAGAGTAACCGGACTTACTGTCTATAATAATATTATCCAAATCTATTAAATTATTTTTTACCAAGGGATACAATGGCAATAAAACAGATGTGGGATAACAACCTGGGCAGGCAATTATATTTTTTGATTTAATTTCATCTCTATAAATTTCCGAAAGGCCATAAACAGACTTTAATTGAAGCTCAGGACTTAAATGTTTAATCTTATACCATTTCTCATAAAGACTAATATCTGATAATCTATAGTCTGCTGATAAATCGATGATAGCAACGTCATTTGATATCTCGTTTGCTAATTTGTGTAATTCCGCATGTGGCAATGCTGACAAAAACACATCGCACTTATTGATCAATTTTAAATCAATTTTCTCTAGTTTTGGTAAACTTTTAATATTATCGGGAAGGCTTTTATAAATATCCTCATCGATACTATCCTTAACAAACAAATGTTTAATATTAATATTGGGATGATTTGAGATTTTTTTGATAAGCTCCAATCCAACAAATCCTGTCGCGCCTGCAATTGCAATATTTAATATCTTGCTCATAATTAATAAATTTAAATGTGTTTGAATTTAAAACAATAAAAAATTAAAAGAGTATTATCTTTTAGAAAACTGAAACTTACGTCTTGCTTTACGTTGTCCAGGTTTTTTACGCTCAACCGTTCGAGAATCTCTAGTAAGCATTTTATTTTTTTTTACGATTTTTCTTGTATCAGGCGAAGTTTCAACTAATGCTTTTGAAATGCCGTGTGTAACCGCTCCAGCTTGTCCACTCATTCCACCACCCTTAACAGTGCAAACTATATCGAAAATATCTTTTGATTTAGTAATCTCTAAAGGTTTTTCTATTGCCAATTGGTGAACAGGTCTTTTAAAGTATTGTGAGAAAATTTTACCGTTTACAAATATTTTTCCAGAACCCTTTAACATCCAGACTCTAGCAACAGCATCTTTTCTTTTGCCTGTAGCATAAACTGCATCTTTTGTAATTTTTACTATTTCTGTGCTCATTTTTAGTTACTTCTCACGTTTTTTTTATTCAGTTTTCCAAAATCAATGTTTTGAATTTGTTGTGCTTCATGCGGGTGTTTTTCTGATGGATATATTTTTAATTTTGTTAATTGTTTTTTGGCTAATGGTCCGCGTGGAAGCATTCTTTTAACCGCTAATTTTAAAATCTCTTCTGGTTTATTTCTTTCTACAAAATTTACGGGTGTTCTTTCTTTAATACCACCGGGCCAACCAGTATGTTTATAATATTTTTTGTCAGTAAATTTGCTTCCTGTAAACTTAATTTTTTCTACATTAGTAATGACAACAAAATCACCAGTATCCATATTGGGCGTATAAGTAGCTTTATTTTTACCTCTTAAAATTTTTGAAATAGCTGCAGCCAGTCTTCCAACAACTGCATTTGTTGCATCGATATGAAACCAGTTATTTTCTAATTCACTTTTTTTTATAAAATCAGTCATCTTGAAGGCTGCTAATTACTGTTTATCACTTAAAGTGTCAATTAAGTTTTGACCTTTGATTTACATAAAATAGCACATAAATTGCTGTAGAAATAAGTATAATTGATCCCATTTGATGAAAACTTGCTAAATACATATTTAACCCGCTGATAAGAGTGAGTATACCCAAAACTACCTGAATAAATATGGCTAGAAACAAAAATTTAAATGGTGAGCCTAGATTGTTTTTTTTGAAATGATTGAAATAAATTAAAATAGTAAAAAAAATTATAAAGTATGCTAGGAGTCTGTGAAATAGCTGAACATAAGACGGATTGCTCAAACTTAAACTTGATAATATTTTAACACTTTCAACATCATCAGCTATAAAGCTTTCATCCATTAAAGGCCATGTTTGATAAAGAAGACCTGCATTTAAGCCAGATGTGAATGCGCCCCATATAATTTGCAATAAAATAATAAAAATTAAAAATAATATTAACAATGAAGATTTATTTATTTCAATTTTAAATTTTTGTTCACTATTATTCAATAAAGCCCAAAAGATCATGCCATAAATTATAATTGCTAAAGATAAATGAGCTGCAAGCCTGTAATGACTAACGTCAGTGTCTGAGACAAGGCCACTTTGTACCATATACCAGCCCATAAAACCTTGGCAAAAAAATAGGACTAAAATTACAATTAAAAAAGGATATTTTGATTTGTGAATATTTTTATTGAAAATAAAATAGACCATGGGAATAAAGTATGCCAAAACCAAAACTCTCGCTAAAACTCTATGAATATATTCCCACCAAAATATAATTTTAAATTCATCCATAGACATCCCATAATTAATTTTTTGATATTCGGGAATTTTTTTATAAAGCTCAAAATACTCGACCCATTTACTATCTGTTAAAGGTGGTAAAATACCACTAAAGACTTCCCATTCAGTAATTGATAAACCCGATCCTGTTAATCTCGTTAAACCACCAACCCAGATAAGTATTACAATTAATATACTTGACGTTAATAGCCATATAAGTGTTTTATTATTTTGATGTATTTCCAGCACAGATTTATATATATTTTTACTTATGAGAAAAAAAACAAACAAATTGTCACCCGACAAACAATTAGGAAAACTTAGATCAAATATTGATAAAATTGATTTTCAAATCTTAAAATTACTAGGAAAACGGAGAAATGAAGTTCTTAAAGTTATAAAATGTAAACCGAAAAGCAAAATTGTAGACCAAAAGAGAATTGCCTCAATGCTAAAAGAAAGAGTGGCAAGAGGGAAAAAATTAAAAATTGAAAGCTTTATTATAACTAAATTATGGTTAACGATGATTGGTTCGTTTATTGAACTTGAAAAAAAGAAGTATAAGTAATTATTTACTGTGTGGAGGAAGCTTTTTCTCTACAAACCATTCATGTTTTCTTGTTGCAGGATTATATTTCTTCATCTTTAATTTATCTTTAGCCTTATCACCAGCCGTAGGTTTCTTTGCGTAATAAAAATGCCTGCTATCAGGTTTGCTTTCTGGAACCAGCCTAACTTTTATTGAACTTTTTTTAGCCATTTAAGAATTTTTTTAAGTTTAAAATTTTTTCTTTTAATTTAGTAATTTTTTTAATGCTTATAGTCTCATCTTTAGCAGTGTCAATAATGATATTATCGTTCATTAATGCTTTCTTTGAACCTTTGATTGTATATCCTTCGTCTTTAAGTAATTTTTTTATTTTTTTTAAATTTTCAATATTTTTTTCAGAATAATATCTTCTGTTTTTGTAGATTAACGAAGGCTTCGCTTCTTTAAAATGCTTTTCCCAAAATCTCAAAATATGAGTTTTTTTTTTGCCTGTTTCATGATCAATAAGATCCAGCATTTCAGACACCTCGCCTATTGTTCTGAAGGACCTTTTTGATTTCATTTTTTATTAACTTTTTTTGAAAGAAATTTTGACGGTTTAAAAGAAACAACTCTTCTAGATGAAATTTCCTTTTCTTCTTTAGTTTTTGGGTTTCTTCCAATTCTTGCTTTTTTTTGTTTAACATCAAAAGACCCAAATAAGGAAATTTTAACCTTATTATTTACCTCAAGGTTTTTAAGCATATTTTCAAAAACCAAATCGACAAATCTGATGCATTCGTTTTTTGATAGGCCTAATTCTTTATGTGTTAAATCGTAAAGATCTTGTCTAGTAACGTTATTTGACATTTGTATTAACAAAATTATCTTTAATTTTATTAACAAGATTAGCATTTATAATTCTATAAGACAAACTCATTGAATTGCAAAAAGCGAAAGCGTCTGCTCCTCCATGACTTTTGACAACAGGAGCATTTAAGCCTAAAAAAATTGCTCCGTTATATTCTCTTGGGTCTAATTTTTTCTTTATTTCTTTAAAAGCAAAATAACTAAAAAGATATCCAATCTTTGAAAAGATTGAATTTGAAAAAGAGTTTTTTATTTCAGATGTAATAAAATTTGCAGTGCCTTCGGCAGTTTTAAGTGCAATATTACCTGTAAAACCATCTGCTACAACAACATGAACATCTCCATTCTTGATTTCATTTCCTTCTATGTAGCCTTTGTATGTAAATTTAAGATCATGACTTTCAGAAAGTTTAGAGTGTGCGTCTTTAATATAATCATGCCCTTTAATTTCTTCAGAACCAATATTTAAAAGAGCAGTTATAACGTTTTCTTTATTGTATACCGCTTTATATAATTCTGAACCAAGAATTGAAAATTCGTATAAATTTTGAGCGTTACATTCAACGTTGGCACCAAGATCCAAAACTAAGCTAAAATTTTTATGGTTTGGCCAAACTGCTGCAAGTGCTGGCTTATCTACTCCGACCATCATTTTTAAAATTAATTTGGACATCACTAGTAACGCACCAGTATTACCAGAAGAAACAATTATATCGTTTTGTCCAGTTTTTACTGAGTCAATAGCAAGCCACATACTAGTGTTTTTGCCAATTTTAATTGCATCTCTAACAGATGAATCGCCTGGCACCTTGTCTGGAGCATGATTAATTTTGTGATTTTCAGAATTAAATCTCTTAAAGTTTTTTATTACAACTTCAATGGATGCTTGATCACCATACAAATTTACAAAAGCATCTGAGTGCTTAGAAAGAAACATGTCAACGCCCTCGATAACTTTTAAAGGTGCATTGTCCCCTCCCATCGCATCAACTGCAATGTTAAATTTTTTTTTCATTTATGAATTTAGTTTTTTGGCTTGAAAATCTGTTTTCCGTTATACATTCCTGTTGTCATATCAACATGATGAGACAATCTGAATTCACCGCTTTTTTTATCTTCAACAGCATTTTTGAATGTAGCAGCAAGGTGAGACCTTCTCTTACCTTTTCTAGCAACTGATATTTTTCGTTTTGGAACTGCCATAATTAACTTTCGAGGGATTTATTATCACCATGATTATTATTTTCAACTGATAAATATTCATCTAAATGGGTAGAAAACTCATCTATTTCTTTAATATTTGGGAAGTATTTTCTTATAAGCAAATGTTTGTCGTCTATGGTTTTTTCAAAATAGTCCTTAAAATCAATTAAAATTGAATAAAACTTTGTTACAATAATTTTCATCTTCTTATTTACTGACATGTCGCCATATCCTATTTCCCTAAGATCTGTTTCTATTCTATTGAAAATATGGTCAAACAATTGTTGAAAATCACTATTTTTTTTATCAATTTTATTAAATATTTTGGTCCAATAAATTAAAAAAACCAAAACTTTATTATCTAAGTTATCATCTAAATATTTTGAAAAAATACTTGGATTTCTAGATTCATTTAAAATTTTGCTATATAGCTGATCTATGTCCATTATTAAAAAAATTATACTTATCTTTTTAACATTAAACTTGGTTGCATGCACGTTAAACAAAGTAGATAAAGTGCATGGTGTATCAAATTTAAAAAATAAAATTCAATTAATAAAAGTAAATACCACAAATAAAAATGATGTTATTCAAATTTTAGGCCCATCACTACTTAAAGATGAAAAAGAAAATAGGTGGACTTATTTTGAGGTAAGGGAAACTGTGGCGAAATATGGAAAAAGAGATATTTATGAAAATAATTATGTAGAAATTTATTTTAACAAATACGGTTTAGCTAAAAAAGTAGAAGCCTATGATTTAAATAATCTGAATAAAGTTAAATTTTCTAAAGACACAACAGTAACCTTAGGTGTTAAAAACACATTCACCAAAAACCTCTTCAGCTCAACGCGGAAGAGGTTAGAGAATGCAAAAAAACGACTAGAAAAAGATCTAGAGGAAAATTACTAACTAGTGCGCTATAATTGCAAGAAGCAATAGTGCAACAATATTTGTAATTTTGATCATAGGGTTTACTGCTGGTCCAGCAGTATCCTTATAAGGATCACCTACTGTATCACCTGTAACTGCAGCTTTGTGAGCCTCAGAACCTTTTCCACCAAAATGCCCGTCTTCGATGTATTTCTTGGCATTATCCCAAGCACCGCCACCAGCAGTCATTGAAATAGCTACAAATAAGCCAGTTACAATAACACCTAGTAACATTGCACCTAGTGCAGATAAAGCTGAAGACTGGTCAGCAATACCCAATACAATCAAGTAAACAGCTATAGGTGAAAGAACAGGAAGCAATGAAGGAATAATCATTTCTTTAATTGCAGCTTTAGTTAATAAATCTACAGCTCTTGCATAGTCAGGTTTTTGTTTTCTTTTCATAATACCTGGCATTTTCTTAAATTGTCTTCTTACTTCATTTACAACAGCACCTGCAGCTCTACCTACCGCTTGCATTCCCATTGAACCAAAAAGATAAGGTAACATTCCACCAATTAATAGACCAACAACAACGTATGGGTTGGATAAATCAAAATTTACCTCAATACCACTTAGTGCTGAGTCTTTTTGAGCAGAAAAATATTTGATATCTTCAGTATAGGCTGCAAATAACACCAATGCACCTAAACCAGCTGAACCTATAGCATAACCTTTGGTTACTGCTTTTGTAGTATTTCCTACCGCATCAAGAGCGTCAGTAGTTTTTCTAACACTCGAAGGTAATTTTGACATTTCTGCGATACCACCTGCGTTATCAGTTACCGGACCATACGCATCTAACGCAACCACCATACCAGTTAAAGCTAACATACTAGTTACAGCAATTGCTATACCGAATAATCCCGCCAATGTGTAAGTTGAGATAATCCCCACAACTATAATTAGCGCTGGCAAAGCTGTAGCTTCCATTGAAATCGCTAAACCTTGAATCACGTTTGTTCCGTGACCAGTAGTTGCAGCTTGAGCAACAGACTTAACAGGTCTATATTCTGTTCCAGTGTAGTATTCAGTTACCCAAATAATTAAACCAGTTATGATTAATCCAATTACACCACAATAAAAAAGGTCTTCGCCAGTAAATGACTGACCGTTAACATTTAGAACTGTATCTAATCCAATTACATAATCAGTTAAAGGATGTAATGCTATTAATGACAATACAGAAGTTGCAACAAAACCTTTGTATAACGCTCCCATAATATTTTTACTTTTTCCTAATCTTACAAAAAAAGTTCCTATGATTGATGTAAGAATACAAACACCACCGATAGCTAAAGGATAAACCATCATGCTAGCATTACCTGTAAAAAAAATTGAAGACAGAACCATCGTAGCAACTACTGTTACCGCATATGTTTCAAATAAATCAGCGGCCATGCCTGCACAGTCACCTACATTATCTCCAACATTGTCCGCAATAACTGCAGGGTTTCTAGGATCATCTTCAGGTATACCGGCTTCTACTTTACCTACAAGATCAGCTCCAACATCAGCTCCTTTGGTAAAAATTCCACCACCTAGTCTTGCAAAAATTGATATTAGCGAAGCTCCGAACCCCAAAGCAACCAAAGCATCAATGATTTGTCTATCGGATGAACCATTTGAAATTAAAATTTTGTAATAAATAGCTATAGATAAAAGAGCTAATCCAGCAACCAACATTCCGGTTACTGCGCCAGATTTAAAAGCAATGTCTAGACCTTTGGCCAAACCTTTTCTACTTGCTTCAGCTGTTCTTACATTTGCTCGAACAGATATAATCATACCTACATACCCAGCTGCACCAGATAAAGCGGCTCCAATTAAATATCCTGCTGCTACTAGTGGGCTAAATAAAATTCCAATCAAAACTAAAACGATAACACCTACTATTGCTATAGTTTTATATTGTCTGTTTAGGTATGCTTGAGCACCTTCTTGAATAGCACCTGCAATTTCTTGCATAGTTTTATTACCGGCGTCAGCATTTAAAATTTGCTTACTGGCTAACAGTCCATAACCTAAGGCTGCCACTCCACAAATAATAACGTAGTTAAGTATATCTGCTGGGTTCATTATAATAAATCCTTTATAAATTGTTTAAACCGAGGCTAATGCCAAATATTGCCAATAAAATCAACAGAAATGTACTAATCAATCATTTTAGACACGCTGTCTAAAACGCCATTTACCAGCCTTTTTTGGTCGTTTCCGTAAAAAGTGTCAGTAACATCCAAATACTGATCAATCACAACTTTAAATGGTATTTTTGAGCAGTATTTGAGCTCATAAATAGATGTTTTCAAGATTATCTTCAGAAGACTATCTAAATTTTTGGATTTAATTACTGGTGACAAATTTCTTGATAGCAACTCATCTAAAACTTCCTCGTTTTCAAAATAACCCTTAAAAACTTTTTTTATATGCCTTAAGTAAGGATCTTTTCCTAGACTTATGGTTCCCTCTGGGTTGTTTGTTTTTTCATAAATTTTTTGAACCAGCTTAGTTCTAGTAGATGATTTCATTATTATTATAAATTATCGAAAACAGATATTAAGGCTTTGGAGGCCTCAATACCCTTGTTTTTGGATCCAGTTGATCGAACTTTTGATTGGAATTTGTTTAAACACGTCAAAACCCCATTTGATATTGGCACATTGTGCTTTAGAGACAAGTCCATTAACGAATTTGTTATAGTCTTAGCTATGAAATCAAAATGAGGCGTTTTACCTTTAATAATGCATCCCAATGCTATTGCTCCGTTATATTTTTTTGATTTAAGTTTTAAATTAATTAATTGAGGAATTTCAAAAGATCCGTCAACACAGTAAACATCATATTTAATTTTATCTTTATTTAAAATTTTAACACATCCATTTAAAAGATTTTTGCTGATATCTTTGTAATAATCTGAATATACAATTAGACAATTCTTCATTTAAATATTTCTTGATTTTTTATCTTAATACCAAAACCATCCAAACCTACTATTCTTTTTTTTGATTTTGTAATTAAAGTTATGTTTTTTAAACCTATTTTATTAATTATTTGAGCGCCAACACCATAATTTCTAATTAAGTTAGACTCAAATTCTCTTTTATTGTTTGAAAAATTAATTAGATTTTTGTCATCATTCATTAAGTTATTATTAATGATTATTAAACAAAAATTATTTGACTTTGTTAAGTATTCTAATGATTTTTTTATCTCAATATTACTGGCAATATTTTTATTTAATTTTTTTGAAATCGAAAGAACTCTCACTTTACAATTGTGACTTTGTAGTGTTTTAGGGGTAATAGCTATATGTGTTTGCTTATCAATTAAGTTTTTAAATATTTTAATTTCAAGATTTGATTTATTAAATTTAAAATTTTTTTTACCCAAATCTTTAATAAAGGACTCTTTTTTGAATCTATATGCAATCAAGTCATCTATTTTTGCAATTTTTAAATTATGTTTTTTTGCATATTTAAAAAGTTGATCCCTCTTTGCCATGGTCCCATCATCATGCATAATTTCACAAATAACAGCTGATGGACTAAATTTTGCAAGTTTAGCAATATCTACTGAAGCTTCTGTATGACCAGCCCTAATTAATACACCACCCTCTTTAGCTACTAGTGGAAAAATATGTCCAGGCGTTACTATATCTTTACCCTTGGATGATTTTTTTATCGCAGTTAAAATAGTTTTTGATCTATCATAAGCAGAAATTCCTGTGGTCACTCCATTTTTTGCCTCTATGCTCACCGTAAAAGCTGTTGAAAATCTTGATTGATGAGAACTTGGCATTAATTTTAAACCAAGTTTGTGAGATTGTTTTTTATCCAATGCCAAACAAATTAGTCCTCTGCCGTGCGTTGCCATAAAATTAATTTTTTGTGGTGTGCATTTATCAGCTAAAAAAACAAGGTCACCTTCATTTTCACGACTCTCATCGTCAACAAGAATAAAGATTTCTCCTTTTCTTGAAGATTTAATAATATCTTCTATTGGCGTAAATTTATTTTGCATTATTTCTTAAAAATTTAATTAACAAATCATATTCAATATTAACAAAGTTGCCTTTTGCTAAATTTTTAAGATTTGTTTTTTTTAAAGTATGAGGAATAATATCAACTCTAAAATTATTTCTCTTTATATCGTTAATTGTCAAAGATATTCCATCTATTGATACAGAGCCTTTTTTAATTAAAAAGCTTTTAAATCTACTTTTTATTTCTATCCAAATTTGCCATGAGTTTTTAATAATCTTTACGCTGTTTATTTTGCCAATATCGTCAACATGACCTTGAACAAAATGACCAGCAATCTCATCACCATACTTTAACGATTTTTCTAAATTAAACAAATCACCAATTTTATTATTTTTTAAATTTGTAATTTTTAGTGTTTCTGGAGAGACATCAAATTGCATATCATGTTTATTTCCATTCTTTTTTAATTTAACTAAAGTTAAACACGTGCCATTTAAAGAAACCGAGGTTCCGATGTCTTTCTTAGTAAAATTTACAGAACCATTTAGTATAAAAGAAAAGTGATTTTTATAACTATTAATTTTTTTTAGTTTTGCTGTTGATTGAATTATTCCTGTAAACATATTTTCTTTTGTAGTTTAAAATAAGGTCATGTTCTAGATGAATCAAACTTCTTAATGGTAGATTTTTATTTTTTATTAATTTACCAGTGTGTAATAACCCACTATTATTGAACTTTTGATCATTTATGACATGAAATATTTCATTAATTAGATTGTTTTTTAAAAAAGATTTTAATGTGGTTATACCACCTTCAATTAACAATTTCCTAAACCCTAAATTATTTACCTTCGTTAATAAATTATAGTGAAAGTTTTTTTGAGAAAAATTAAGTTCAATTAACTTAAAAAAATTTTTATATTTTTTAATTTTTTTAAAATTATTAGAAGAATGAAAAACATAAGCTCCTTTTAATTTTTTGTTTAAAATAACCTTTGAGTTAAAATTTATATTTTTATTTATAATAAATATTTGAATTTTCTTTTCTAAGCCTGGTAAACGACAATCCAAACTAGGGTTGTCATCATTAATAGTGTTTTTTCCAACTAATATTGAATCTGACTGATATCGAATTAAGTGTGCAAACTTTAAGGCCTCATGACTTGTAAAAAGTTTTTTATTTCTATGCTTCGTAAAGCCATCATGACTCATTGCAATTTTGGCTACAACATAAGGAATTTTTAGTTTTTTAGAATAATTATGTAAATATGACGAACTTGATACAATATTTTTATATTTTAATAATATTTTTTTATCTTTTAATTTATTAAAAGATTTCTTATTTACCCTTTCATCAAAATCTTTTGTACCGGTAATAATTTTTTTAATTTTTTTTTTTATAATTAAATCTACACATGGTGGGTTTTTTCCATAATGACTGCAGGGCTCCAGTGAAGTAAATAAAGTGCTGATAGAGTTTGGTTTGATATTTTGTAATAATTTTTTTTCTGCGTGTGGCGATCCACCTTTTCCTGTGAAGGACATTATAATTTGATTTTTATTATCAATTGCAACTGCTCCAACGCACGGGTTTGGAAAAGTTTCAAATTGGTTAATTTCAGATAATTTGTTTGATAAATTTAAAAGATAATTTTCTATATAATTATTTTTTGATTTGGTCATTTATATTGTCTACAAATTGCTCAAAATCTTTAGCTTCTTTAAAATCAGTATATACTGAAGCAAATCTTACGTAACCAACATGATCCAAATCTTTCAAACCATCCATTACAAACTTTCCAATCGTAGAAGATAAAATTTCGTTTTGACCAAGGTCTTCTAAGTTTCTGTAAACATTTGATACAAATTTTTCAATTGTCTCATTGTCAATTGGTCTTTTTCTTAGGGCAATCATTATTGATTTGGATAACTTTTCTCTATCAAACGGCGATTTTCTACCGTTTTTTTTTAATACAGTTAACTCTCTAAACTGCACTCTTTCAAAAGTTGTAAATCGTTGTTTTCCACATCCACAAAGTCTTCTTCTTCTAATCGCTGTACCATCTTCTGTAGACCTTGAATCTATAACCGATGTATCTTTTTCTTTACAGAACGGACAAATCATAAATTAATAAATTGGAAATTTCTTACAAAGACTTATGACTTTATTTCTTGCAGAGGTTTCCGCTTGAGAATTATCTTCTTTGTTTTCTTTAAGACCCTTCAAAACCTCATCCACTAGTTCAGCAACTTGTTTAAATTCCGCTAAACCAAAGCCACGTGTTGTACAAGCTGGTGTTCCAAGTCTAATACCAGATGTTACCCAAGGTTTAGCTTCATCGTAAGGTATGCCATTTTTGTTGCATGTTAAATTTGCATTTACTAAAGATTTTTCAGCTTCTTTGCCAGTTAATCCCAGTGGTCTTAGATCAATTAGAACTAAATGCGTATCGGTTCCATCAGAAAATATTTTATATCCAAGATTTTTAAGAGTTTCAGATAGAATTTTTGCATTCTCAATGACATTTTTTGTATAAATTTTAAAATCATCCTGAAGAGCTTCTTTGAAGCAGACAGCTTTAGCTGCAATCACATGCATCAAGGGTCCACCTTGAAGGCCAGGAAAAACTGCTGAATTAAATTTTTTTGCTAACTCTTCGTTATTAGTTAATATTATACCCCCTCTTGGTCCTCTTAAAACTTTATGAGTTGTTGATGTAACAACATCTGCATAATCACAAGGATTTGGATAAGCTCTACCGGCAACTAAACCAGAAAAATGTGCCATGTCTACTAGGAAATGAGCATTTACACTATCGGCAATTTCTCTAAATTTTTTAAAATCAATTATCCTAGAATATGCACTTCCCCCAGCAATAATTAATTTTGGATTATTTTCTTTTGCTAATTTTTCAACTTGATCATAATCAATTATACCTGAATCTTTATTTACACCGTAGCTTATTGCGTTAAACCATTTTCCAGATTGTGCTGGTGGTGCACCATGAGTTAAGTGGCCTCCTTGATCAATGCCCATTCCAAGAATAGTATCTCCAGGCTGAAGTAATGCTAAGAAAACTGCACCATTTGCTTGGGCACCTGAATGCGGTTGTACATTTGCATATTTGACATCAAAAAGTTTAGTGGCCCTTTCAATTGCTAAAGTTTCAGATTTATCTACAAATTCACATCCACCATAATAACGTTTACCAGGATATCCTTCAGCGTATTTATTGGTTAAAACTGATCCTTGTGCTTCTATAACAGCCTTTGATGCTATGTTTTCTGAAGCGATTAATTCTAAATGCTCTCGTTGACGATTTAACTCCTCTTGAACTGAACTAAATATTTCTGGATCACTCTCGCTGAGCGACATATCAAAAAAATTTGAATTTATTTTTAATTCTTTAGACATTTTTAAATTTCTTTACCCTTCTTAAGTGTCTTCCTTTTAAAAAAAAAGTTTTAAAAAAAGTATTCACTATTTTTAAAGCAATATTTGCATTTGTCACCCTTGAACCTAGGATTAAAACATTAGCATTATTATGTTCTCTTGCTAATTTTGTTGTTTTTATACTGTTTACGAGTGAACCTCTTACCTTTTTATATCGATTCGCCATAATTGACATTCCAATACCGCTGCCACAAATAAGAATGCCAAAATTTTTATCATTTATTTTTTTGGATAGTCTTTTTGCGTAATCTGGATAATCAACAGACTGTTCATCTTTGGGACCAAGATCTGTTATTATAAAGTCTTTTTTGGTTAAAAAAGTTATAATTTTTTGCTTTAACTTATATCCAGCATGATCGGAAGCTATCAGAATATTTTTGGTAAAATATGATTGTTTTTTTATCAATTTATATAATTAAATCTTAGTAAATTTTTTTTTAAAATATACAAGGGATTTAGTTTTTTTAACATCTGATATTTTATTTATTTTCAAAAAATTTGTATAATGATCACCAATTTTAATAGATTTATAATTAGCGCAATCCATAAAGCATATGGAATTATCTAAAATATCTTTAAATCTTTCAAAATTTATATCAGGGTTTTTAAAAGCAATTTCATTTGCAATTTTTTTCTGCTTATATCCAAGGATAACTACGGTTTGTTTTTTTGAATTTCTAAAATATTTAAATTTTTTAGACTTAATATCAAGACTCCACAATACTATTAAAGGTTTCAAGCTTACAGAAGAAAAAGAGTTTACTATAATTGCATTATACGAATTTTTATTTATTTGAGTTAAAATACACACAATGCCCGTTGGATAAGATGACATTGCTTGTTTAAAATTATTTATCATATTTTCCCCATTTTATTTTATCCCATGCCCTTTCATGGAAATAATATATTACTAGTTTTGTAACAACTTCCAATGAAGCAATTGTAACACCAATAGAAACTTCCCCGCTAACAAACCATGATATTAAGAAAGTATCTAAAGAAGCAACAAACCTCCATGTTAAAGTCTTTGTCAGGCTTCTTCGACGTCTTTCTTTAAGCATTGATGTAATAATTTCCTTCAAATCCTCTGAAGATTGATATTGGATTTTTTGCCTTTAACAATTTTCCTGATTTTCCTCTTTTTGATTGAAAATTTTGAATATTTTTATCTAAAGATATTTTTTCATTATTTAAATCGTAGAAATTTAATCTCTGGTCAACTGAGCAACATTTATTTGCTTTATAGCCTTTAGATTTAAAAATAATTACCCCAGAACCTTTCTGCAACAATGGTATTTCTTTGTTATTTATTATGAGCATTTTGTTTTTAGAATTATCTTTTAAAAAAATTGCCACAAATTTTGAATTCTTATCGACCATACAAATAGACTTTAGTTGATCTCCTTTTTTTACATTAAAAATTTTTTTACCTGATTTTTTATTAGTAAATAAATCATTAGTAGACACCATAAAGCCCAGGCCATTTTCTGTTATTAAAAATAATTTTTTATTGGGTTGGTAAACAAAGCCATCAACAATTTTTTCATTATCTTTTAAATTTAAATAAGAAGAAACTGCGACACCCTTAATGGAGCCAAATTTTAGTTTTGAGCAATTTAATATGTAAGCTTTACCAAAATTAGAAAATAAACAAATTTCATCTGTAGTTTTGCAATTTATAATTAAGTTAATACTTACATCTATTTTTTCCTTAATGTTTTTAAAATGATTTTTTTTGGCTTTTAAAAATAAATAATTAACTAAAGAGACATTTATATTTTCAACGACTTCTAGCTTAGATACCAGCTCATCTTCAGAGAAATCTTCAAATTTTTCAATAAAGGTTTTTCTTTTTCCAAATTCAGAATTGTCACCAAATTCATTGATTATTTCGGAATACTCTTGGTTTATTTCTTTTCTTTGTAAGGATTTAGATTTTAATATCTTGTTAAGTGTTTTCTTTTTGTTTTCGAGATCTTTAAACTCTTTTTTAATTTCAATTTCTTCAATTTTCTTTAAATTCCTTAACTTCATATCTAGTATTGCATCGACTTGAAATAATGAAAATTTATATTTTTTTATTAATACTTTTTTGGGGTCATTAGATGTTCTGATAATTTTAATAATTTGATTCAAATTTGCATAAACGATCAAGAAACCCTTTAATATTTCTAATCTTTTTTTTATTTTACTTAATCTAAAATTAATTTTCTTATTTAAAATAAGGTATCTATGTTTAAGCAATGATTTTAAAACTTCCTTTAAAGACATTACTTTAGGTTCATTTTTTTCATTCAAAACATTCATGTTTAGAAAAATTTTTGTTTTTAAATCTGTTTGCTCATATAGCGAGTTCATTAAGTCAGAGGCTGCAACGTTTCTATTTTTGGGTCTTAATACAATTCTTATGTTTTCATCAGACTCATCACTTACATGATCTAGTAGTTTATTTTTTTTATTAATTATTATTGAAGCAATTTTTTCAATGAGCTTGGATTTGTTAATTCCATAGGGTATTTCTGTGATGGCTAATTGATAAGAGCCACGACCTAAATCTTCAATCTTATATTTAGCTTTTAATTCAAAAAAACCTTTTCCTGTATTGTAAGCACGTAAAATTTCTTTTTTATCTTCATTTAATATCCCTTTGGTTGGAAAATCTGGACCTTGAATAAATTTTAATAGATCTCTAACATTGCAATTTGGATTATTATTCAAGTGCATTATGGCTTTACAAACCTCTTGTACATTATGTGGCGGTATAGATGTTGCCATACCCACCGCAATACCAGAGGATCCATTGGCTAAAATATTTGGAAACTGAGATGGTAAAATTTCTGGTTCATCTAATTCCCCATCATATGTTTTGTTAAAAGTTACAGTGTCTTCTTCAATATCTTTAAGTAGAAATTCTGAAGTTTTTGTAAGTTTAGTTTCAGTGTAACGCATAGCTGCAGCATTATCGCCATCAATATTACCAAAATTTCCTTGCCCGTTTACTAAAGGGTAATTTGTTGAAAAATATTGAGCTAAACGAACTAGAGCATCATAGACAGACTGATCGCCATGAGGGTGAAATTTACCAATCACATCCCCTACTACTCTTGCAGATTTTTTAAATGAGGATTTGGGACTTAAATTCAAAAGATACATTGCGTAAATTAATCTTCGATGAACAGGTTTTAAGCCATCTCTCACATCTGGTAATGCTCTTTGTGTTATTGTTGATAAGGCATATGCAAGATATTTTTTTGCAAATTGATTTTGCAATTCATCATTAATTATATTTTTACTCATCAAAATATTTACGAATCTTAAGTCTATTTCTTAAATTGGATATATCAATTACTTCCACTAATCCATTAGTTAATGTGCCAGTATTTAATTCATAGATATTTTTTAAATCTGAAAAATCAAAATCAACATTTTGATTTGTGAGTAATCTTTCAACTCCTGGAGTTATCTCAATATCCTTAAAATCAACTCCGTAACCAATACGTTTCAAAAAATTGAATTCCCATATTAGATAAGATTTCAAGCTATCACTTTCCAATGATTTGAGGAAAAATTCAAAGTCATCAAAAATTTCTGGGTAAGGTTGCCTTTCTGGCATTATTTTTGAAATTACTTCAATTGATGAAATTAAAAGGTTTAATTTTTTATTATCATTAAACATTCTAATTGATGTATTTTCTATTAACTCGGTGCCGAAATAACCAAGAGCGTCTTCACTTTTGGCGCTATAATTTGTTTTGATTTTATTACCCAATTGTAGATCGGGTTTTTTCTTTTTGGATGAGGCACCAAATATTAAACCTGAATAAATGCCATATTTTTTAGTGAAAATTTTAACGATAGATGTGTTCTCTTTGCTAGATATAAATGAAATTAAATACCCGTCATCGTTCCAACGCATTATTTTACTTTAGCTAATTTAACTTTTAAAAAAAGATTTACTTTTTTTTTCATAATTTTTTCTAATTGGGATCGTGCATATATTCCAATATTTTTAATCATCGCACCTTTTCTACCAAGTATTATTTTTTTATGAGCTTCAGTTTTGGCAACAATAGTTTGATTTATAGTTAAGGCTTGACCACTTTTAATACTATCAGTGATAACCAAACTTTTATATGGAATTTCCTGATGAATATAATTCAATAAAGCCTCTCTGGTAATTTCTGAGAAAAATTTTTCTTTGGATATCCTTTTAGTGAATTTTTTTGTTATTTTGGTAGTATTTTTTTCAATATATTTTAAAATTTTTTCTATATTATTTTTCTTTAGAGCAGAAATGTAAAAAATCTCGTCAAACTCATTAAGAAATTCAATTTCATTTATTTTTTCTAAAATCTCATCATTAGAAACTAGGTCTATTTTATTAAAAACTAAAATTTTATTTTTAATTTTTTTTAAATTTGATTTAATTTTATCTAAATGCCTAAACCTATTGTTTATATCTAAAATAAATATAACAATATCCGCTCTCTCCAATCCCTGTAGGGCTTCTCTTAAATAATTATCATTAATGTTATCTTTATAAAATCCCGGAGTATCTATAAATACCATTTGGGTATCTTTGTAATTAATCGAAAACTCTATATTGAAATTTGTTGTTTGAATTTTTTTTGAAACAATTGAGACTTTCTTTTGAGCAAAACAATTTAACAATGTTGACTTTCCGGAATTTGTGGGCCCCGATAAAGCTATATAAGACGTCTTCATTATTTAATTTTTAAATTTTCTAATAATTTTTTAGCCGCCTCAGTCTCTGCATTTTTTTTTGAATTTCCGGTGGCGTTAAATGTTTTAGAACCCTCAATCATGACGGATACTTTGAAATTTGGTTTATGTGATGGGCCAGAATTTGATAAATATTTATAAACTGGAAGTTTTTTGTATAGCTTAAGTGAATATTCTTGAAGTTTTGTTTTAGGATCAATGACAACTTTTGTGGTTGTTTTGAGTTTATCTTCCCAAATCTTAAGTATAAATTTCTTTGTTTGATCAAAACCTTTGTCTAAAAAAATTGCACCAATTATAGACTCACACAAATCACCAAAAATTTTCTTATATCCAGCTTTATTTAACCTTTGAGATCTGCTCAAGTTTACAAATTTATCTATTTTTAAATTTGAAATTACTTCTGAACAAGCCTCTTTATTTACGAGAGAAGCAAGTTTTTTATCCAACATACCCTCAGTATCTACCGGGTATTCATTTGAAAGATAATTAGCAATTACCAATCCCAAAACTCTGTCACCTAAAAATTCCAATCTTTCATTGTTTAATCCAGACATTTTAGAGATACTTTTATGCGTAAAAGCTTTTTCTAACAAAAATTTTTCCGAAAATTTAACACCTAAAATTTTTTCAACTTCTAAAATATCTTTGGATTTCATTAAATAATTTTTTTTATAACTCTGTTAAAACGAATGGATTTATGCCATTTCCAAAAAGTTAAAATATTTCCGATGCTTGTGTCATTAGAAAAAAACAAAAACCTAGCTTTGCCAACAAGATTTTCTTTCTTTACATAACCAACGCTCATTAAAAACCTGCTGTCTTTAGAGCAGTCTCTATTATCTCCTAAAAAAAAGAAATGATCTTTTGGAACAATATATGTATCTGTATCTTTCATAGAGTCATTTTCAAAATAAGCAATCTCATAATCATTTTCACTTCCAATTTTTTCTTTGTAGATATTAACTTTGATTTTTTCGCTACCACAAAAGACTGTATCTTTTTTAACAAATTCCCTCTCAACCTTTTCTTGATTTAAATATAAATCACCATTTATAAATTGGATTTCGTCACCCGGATGTCCAATTAGTCTTTTTATATAATCTGTACGATTGTCAGCTGGGGTTTTAAACACAATCACATCACCTTTTTTTGGCTCAGAATAAAATATTCTTTCTTTTAAAATGTTAATGCTAAAAGGAAAAGAATGTCTGCTGTAACCGTAACTATATTTTGTAACAAACAATCTATCGCCAATAAGTAAGCTATTTTCCATAGATGATGACGGAATATAAAATGGCTGTAATAATAAAGACCTAATAATAATAGCTAAACTCAAGG
>CBFHHD010000008.1:0-16408 GCA_965655605.1 Candidatus Pelagibacteraceae bacterium
CATGACATTTCCTCCGGTGGGTTGATATTAAGTTTATTAGAAATGAGTATTGAAAATGAAATTGGAGTTAAGATTATCACTAACAAAAAAAACCTTGAGAGAATAAAGTTTTTATTTGGGGAAGATCAATCTCGTTATGTAGTTGAGGTTAGTCCCCATAATAAGGAAAGTTTTGAAAACAAACTTAAAAACTCAAGTGTCTTTTTTGAAAAAATTGGAAATACATCAGATAAATTTATAATAGATGACGACTTGAAATTTGAATTAAAAGAACTATCTAAAATTAATAAAGAGTGGTTTTATAAATTTAATAATTAATTTTATGGCGATTAAACAGGTAGAAATTGAACAGTTATTGAAAGATAGTTTTCCTGATGCAGATATTGAAATTCAAGATCTTGCAGGTGATGATAATCATTTTGCAGCAAAAATAAAATCATCACAATTTAAAGGTAAAAATCGTGTACAACAACACCAAATGGTTTATAAAGCTTTAAAAGGCAAAATGGGTGCTGAACTTCATGCACTCGCATTAACAACTGAGGAAAAATAAATGTCAGAAATCAATAAGCAATTAGATGAAATAGTAAAAAATAATAAAGTCGTGCTCTTTATGAAAGGAACACCGGATATGCCTCAGTGTGGTTTTTCAATGGCAGTTTCAAATGTACTAAAACATCTTGAAGTTGAGTTCACAGGTATCAACGTTCTTGATGATGAAGAAATTAGAAATGGAATAAAAAAGTATAGTGATTGGCCAACCATCCCACAGCTATATGTCAAAGAAGAATTCGTTGGTGGTTGTGATATTATTAAAGAAATGTTTGAAAAAAAAGAGTTACAAAAACTCTTTGAAGATAAAGATATTAATTTTAAGAAATAATTATCTAGAGTAATATTCTACAACTAAATTTGGTTCCATTATTGCTGGATATGGTATTTCATCAAATTTAGGAACTCTTGCTAACTTAGCGGTCATTTTTTTATGATCTGCAACAACGTATTCTGGAACATCTCTCTCTTTTAATTGAGTCGATGCTAATACATAATTAAGTTGCTTTGAAGATTCTTTAATTTCAATCTCATCAGAATTATTAAGTTTAAAGCTTGAAATATTTACTCTTTTTCCGTTCACCTTCACGTGACCATGGTTTATTAATTGCCTTGCTTGAAAAACAGTTGAAGCAAATTTAGCTCTATAGATAACTGCATCAAGTCTGCATTCTAGTAAACCAACTAGATTTTCCCCCGTATTTCCTCTTCTCCTGTCAGCTTCTCTATAAAGGTTTCTAAACTGTCTTTCGTTTAAATTGCCGTAATAACTTTTTAGTTTTTGCTTTGCTTGTAATTGAATTTTGTAATCTGATGGTTTTGCTGATGATCTTTGGCCATGTTGACCTGGTCCATATGCTCTTGAGTTAAAAGGGCTTTTTGGTCTTCCCCAAATATTAGCACCGAGCCTTCTGTCAACTTTATGTTTAGATTTAATTCTTTTTGTCATTTATTAAAAACAGGATTTATAGATATGAAATAGCTATTGTCAATTAGTACTTGAGGGCGCTTTTTCCTTGTAAAGCTTGTAATCTATACTGTCTAACAGGGCTTTAAATGAAGCTTCTATAATATTTGGAGACACCCCTATAGTGTACCAACTCTTTCCATGCTCATCTGAACTTTCAATCGATACTCGAGTCGTTGCATTTGTTCCTGTGTTAAGAATTCTTACTTTGTAATCAATCAACTTCAATCCTTTTAAGTACTCTGAGTATTTTCCAATTTTACCCAAATTAGATCGAATGGCTTGATCAAGAGCATTTACAGGTCCGTTACCTTTGCCTTCACAAACAATGTCTTTTCCATCTATAGTTAAACTGGCCTTAGCAATTGAATTAATGTTTTCTTTATTTGAATCTTTAATAATTTTAACTTCATAATTTTTAATTTGAATATAGTTTGGAACTTCTCCCAGAAGTCTTCTTGTCAATAATTCAAAAGATGCATCTGCTCCATCATAGGAATAGCCAACAAACTCTCTATCTTTTACTTCATCTAAAATTTTTTGAACTTTTGGATCATCTTTATTTATTTTTATACCCAGTTTATCTAATCTAGATAAAATATTTGATCTACCTGCTTGGTCAGAAATTACAATTGTTCTCTCATTACCAACTTGTTTTGGATCAATATGCTCATATGTTTTAGGATCCTTTTGTACTGCAGAAACATGTAACCCACCTTTGTGTGCAAAGGCAGAAGCGCCAACGTAAGGTGCATGCTTGTTTGGTGTTTTGTTTAAAATCTCGTCCAATAACTTTGATAAGTTTGTTAATTTTTCTAAGTTTTCATTTTTAATGTTTGTTTTAAACTTTGAGTTAAAAGATTTTTTTAAAATCAAAGTAGGTATAATTGACACTAAGTTTGCATTTCCACATCTTTCTCCTAAACCATTTAAAGTACCCTGGACTTGTCTTGCACCAGATAAAATTGCTGCCAATGAATTTGCAACTGCATTTCCGGTATCATTATGAGCATGAATTCCAATATGGTCATTAGGTATTATCTTTGATACCTCAGATACAATTTCACTTATTTCATTTGGTAACGTACCACCGTTTGTATCGCACAAAACAATCCATCTTGCTCCATTATCAAAAGCACATTTAATGCAAGACAATGCGTAATCTTTATTATTTTTGTAGCCATCAAAAAAATGCTCGGCGTCAAACATAAATTCCTTATTATTTTTTACAAAATATTGAGTGGTATCTTTTATATTCTCTAAATTTTCTTCCTTAGAGATTCCAAGTGCGACCTCTACATGAAAATCCCAACTTTTTCCTACAATACAAGCATGATTAACCTTGGCATTTATAATAGCAGAAATTCCAGGGTCGTTTTCACAACTTCGGCCACTTCTTTTGGTCATCCCAAAGGCTACTAAATTACTATTTAATTTCGGTGGGTTATTAAAAAAACTTGTGTCAGTTAGATTTGCGCCAGGCCACCCACACTCAATATAATCAATACCAACATTCGATAAGGATGAAGCAATATTAACCTTATCCTCTAACCCGAAATCAACACCTTCTGTTTGCGCGCCGTCTCTTAAAGTCGTATCAAATAAAAAAATTTTTTCTTTACTCATTTGTATTTCCAAGCTGTTTTATCTCCATTGTCTTTAATCTCAACACCTTTATCGTTTAGTAAATTTCTAATCTCATCAGACTTTGAAAAATCTTTTTCTGACCTAGCTTCATTTCTTTGATCTATCAAAATTTCAATTTCCTCAGGGCTAATTTTTCCAATTTTTTTAAAACTATCCCAGCTTTCTTTTGGCTCATTAAATAACCCTAATATTTTGCATGATGCGCTCAATTGATTCTTAGATACTTTATCTCCATTTTTAGCTTTTTTGTAAAGTTCATGAATATTAGAAATCATTAACGGGGTATTTAAGTCATCAAGTAAGAATTTTAAATTTTCATCTGAAATCTCAGAATCATCTTCAGAATAAAATTCATACCATTTGTCTAGATTTTTCTTTGAAACATTTAGTATTTCTGAATTCCAATCAAAAGGTTGGGAATAATGTGTGCTTAAAATTGCAAGTCTAATTACCTGGCCATTAAATTTTTTCTTCAACTCATTAATAGTTATAAAATTTCCAAGTGACTTAGACATTTTTTGCTTTTCTACTGTTACGTAACCATTGTGTAGCCAATAATTTGCAAATTTTTCATTTTGATTACAGCAAACCGATTGAGCTATTTCATTTTCATGATGAGGAAAAATTAAGTCTAGTCCACCTCCATGAATATCAAAATGTGAGCCTAGATATTTTTCTGACATTGCTGAACATTCTAAATGCCAACCAGGTCTTCCATTGCCAAAAGGAGAGTCCCAACTCGGTTCGTTTTCATTACTTGGTTTCCATAAAACAAAATCACCTGAATTTTTTTTGTTTTCAGAAACCTCAACTCTAGATCCTGAAATTAAATCCTCAAGTTTTTTATTAGATAATTTTCCGTAGTTTTTAAATTTAGATACCTCAAAATAAACATGGTTATTTGACTCATATGCAAATCCTTGGGCTATTAGTTTTTTAATTAGATCAATCATCTCATTCAAATGCTCGGTTGCCTTAGGTTGAAATGTGGGGTTTAAGCACCCAAGATAAGCGCAATCATCATGAAAATCTTTGGTAACTTTATTGGTTATTTCTTCAATTGATACTTTATTTTTATTAGCAACCTCTATGATTTTATCATCAATGTCCGTTATATTTCTAATGTAAGTAATCCTTGAGTCCTTATAAATTTTATTTAATAAACGAAATAAAATATCAAATACCAACAAGGGTCTAGCATTCCCAACGTGTGGGTAGTCATAGACAGTTGGTCCGCAAACATACATTCCAATTTTATCACTGTGAATAGGCTGGAACTCTTCTTTAGATCTAGTTAATGTATTTGATAGTTTAAGCTGCATGCATATTTATTAATAACTATATTAATCAAATTTACAAACAGGTATTTCTTTCATTTTGTGCAAGTTGTTTTTTCTGATCTCCAAATACTTACTATAATATTTTGATTTTGGATTATTCATTGCATCTTCAAGTTCTTTATAAGTCATACCAAGCTGTGATTCATCGTTACGTCCATCTACCCATAATCCGTCTGTTGGTGGAGCATTGATAATTTTTTGATCAACTTTCAAATACTCTCCAATCTCCCAAACTTGTGATTTAGTACAATCCGCTATAGGGGAAATATCGACGCCCCCATCTCCATATTTGGTGTAAAAACCAACACCAAAATCCTCAACTTTGTTTCCAGTTCCTACGACAATACCGTTATTTGAACCTGCAATTTGATAAAGTGTCGTCATTCTAAGTCTTGCTCTAGAATTGGCAAAAGCATGCTCGTTATTACTAGACCCCACAGCATTTTCAAATTTAGAAAACACATCATCCAGCTCAATATTTAAATATTTAACGTTTTTGAAATTTTCAGTTAACCATTTGCAATGCAGTTTACTTAGGTCGTCTTGGTTTTTAATTTGCTTAATAGGCATTGAAAGAACAATTGTATCTATATTTGTCATTGAACAAATTGTGCTAACGACAGCTGAGTCAATTCCGCCTGACACCCCAACAACTAATGCATTGGCTTTTTTTGGCATGCCATTTACGTAATCGACAATCCATTGTTTAATTTTTTCGACTCTTTCACTCACATTCATGAGATTAATTTACCAATTTAATATTAAACTACAATTACCGTTATGACGCTTCTGCTATGCTATTTTTTGAAAAGTTGGCATTTTTCTTTATTTCTTCTGAAATTAAAAACGCTAACTCAAGAGCTTGATTTGCATTTAATCGTGGGTCACAATGAGTGTGATATCTGCTGGACAAATCTTTATCTGTTATATTTTGAGCGCCACCAGTACATTCTGTTACATTTTGGCCCGTCATCTCAATATGTAGACCGCCACCAAAAGTGCCTTCGTTTTGATGTACTTTAAAAAAATTCTTAACTTCATTTAACACACTGTCAAATGGTCGTGTTTTAAATCCAGTGGTCGATTTAATTGTATTTCCGTGCATAGGGTCACATGACCAAATTACATTTCTTCCAGATTTTTTAATTTCCTTGATTAAATTAGGTAAATATTTTGTTACTTGGTCATGACCAAACCTTGCAATCAATGTTATTCTTCCAGCTTCATTCTCTGGATTCAAAACTTCAGTTAGTTTTACAATTTCTTTAGGATCAGAAGTTGGGCCACATTTTATACCCAAAGGGTTTTTAATACCTTTGCAGTATTCAACATGGGCTTCATTAAGTTGTCTTGTACGATCACCTATCCATAAAAAATGAGCAGATGTATTGTGATACTCTCCAGTTGTAGAATCTACTCTTGTCATGGCTTCTTCAACCGGGAGAAGTAAAGCTTCGTGACTTGTGAAAAAATTAACAGTTCTCAATCTTCTATTATTATCTGAATTAATTCCACAGGCATTCATAAACGCCAAGGCATCGCTCACCTTTTCGGCAATTTCCTTATACTTATTTTTTGCAGTATCGTTCACAAAAGACATGTTCCACAAATGCACCTTATTAAGATCGGCAAAGCCTCCTTGTGAAAATGCTCTTAATAAATTTAATGTAGCAGCAGATTGAGAATAAGCTTTTAAAAGTCGTTCAGGTTGTGGCTCTCTTCCTTCTTTGGTAAATTCCATAGAGTTAATATTATCGCCTAAGTAACTTGGTAACTCTAGACCGTCTTTGACTTCTACAGAAGAACTTCTTGGTTTTGAAAATTGCCCCGCAACTCTTCCAATTTTTATAACTGGTAGATTTGAAGAAACAGTTAGAATTAAAGACATTTGCAAAATGACTTTAAAAAAATCTCTAATGTTGTTTGGGTGAAACTCTAAAAAACTTTCAGCACAATCACCACCTTGAAGCAAAAATGCCTTTCCTTGAGAAACTTCACTTAGTTTACTTTTTAATGTTCTGCTTTCTCCAGCAAAAACTAGTGGAGGAAAAGATGAAAGCTCTTTTAAAACCTGATCAATTTTATTTTGATCAGAGTACACAGGCTGATGCTTAATAGGTTTGCTTTTCCAGCTATTTGTTGTCCAATTGCTCATACAACCAAGAGTATATAATCCCTCGGTCCATATAAACAAGTAAAATTATTCGACTGTTACTGATTTTGCTAAGTTTCTTGGCTTATCGATATCGTAACCTAAGTTTAAAGCGGCATAATATGCTAACAACTGCAAAGGTATTGTTACTAAAAATGGAAACAATTCATCAGAAACACTTTCAACTTCAATTTTTTTCCATAAGTTTTCTGAACTAATTTCATCAGTACTTTTGTTTGATATTAATAAAACTTTCCCACCTCTTGAAATTACTTCCTGCATGTTAGATACGGTTTTTTTATAAAACTCATCTCTTGGTGCAATAACAACTACAGGCATACCTTGTTCTATTAAAGCTAACGGACCATGTTTCATTTCCCCAGCAGCATATCCTTCGGCATGAACATAGGCTAATTCTTTAAGTTTGAGCGCACCTTCCATTGCTATTGGAAATGAATAACCTCTACCTAAAAACATCGACCCCTTTGCTTTTGCAAAATCATTTGAAATGTTTTGTATGCCATTTTCAACCTTTAAAGTTGATTGAAGCAACTCCGGAAGTTTATTCAACTCATTTACTTTCGATTTAAGTTTATCATCGCTAATGTCTTTTCTCAAATGGGATAGTTTTAATATCAAAAGATACAAAACCAGTAATTGTCCAATAAAAGCTTTTGTAGAAGCAACGCCCACTTCTGGGCCACAGTGAATAGGTAGAACATAACCAGCATCTCTAGCAATTGAACTTTCTATAACATTAACAATTGCACAAGTTTTCATTTCATTTTTATTGCAAAGATCTAAAGCAGCATAAGTATCAGCTGTTTCGCCCGATTGAGAAACAAAAATATATAATTGTGATTTTTTAAACTTATTCTTTCTGTATCTAAATTCAGACGCAATATCAGTTTCAACTTCAAGGTTTGTTAATTGCTCAATCCAATATTTTGCCATCAAACAAGAATGGTAAGCAGTGCCACATCCAATTAGTTTAACACTTTCTATCTCTTCAATATTCCATGGTAAATTCAAGATGCTTATTTCTTTATGAACATTATCTACGTATTCTTTAATGCATGCTTTAATTGTTTGAGGCTGTTCATGAATTTCTTTAGCCATAAAATGCTTAAAGTTGCCCATGTCATAATTTTCAATATCACTAGAAACTTCAAGTATTTCTTTATTTAATTTGTCACCTTTAGAGTCAAAAAACTCAACTTGATTTTTGTAGATAAAACAAAATTCACCATCTTCTAAATATGTAACTTTATTTGTCATAGTTTTTAAAGCATATGAATCTGAACCCAGGTAATTTTCATTAGGACCATATCCAACTGCCAACGGTGAGCCTCTTCTTGCCCCAACAATTAAATCTGGATGATCTTTAAAAATAATTCCTAAAGCGAAACTTCCATGAAGCCTATCTAGCATTTTAAGAATTGATGTTTTTAAATCATTTTTTTTTAGATATTCAGATATCAAATGAGTTATTACCTCAGTATCAGTCTGAGATTTAAATGAGTGCCCTTTTCTTTGAAGGTGCTTTTTAAGTAATGTTGAATTTTCAATAATACCATTGTGCACAACAGAAACTAATTCGGAAGAATGTGGGTGGGCATTAACCTCGCTTGGAACACCATGAGTTGCCCATCTTACATGGCCAATACCAAGCGGTCCATCTACCTCTAATTTTGAAAAACTTTTCTCTAGATTTTCAACTCTTCCTTCACATTTGGTCTCACTTATTATTCCATTTTTTAATGTGGCAACTCCGGCAGAGTCGTATCCTCTGTATTCTAATTTCTTAAGAGAATTTAAAATAACATTTGTTACGGGCTTGCTACTATTTATTCCAATAATTCCACACATCTTATTTTTTTTTCTTTTTAATGTTTCTCTGACTATCTCTTGTCAAAGCTATTTTATTATCACTAACACTTTTACTTATTGCAGAGCCCGCACCAACTATTGAATTTTTACCAATTGATACAGGGGCGATGAGGGATGAATTTGAGCCAATAAATGCACCATCTTTTATATTTGTTTTAAATTTATTTTTTCCATCATAATTACAAGTTATTGTACCAGCGCCTACGTTTACTTTTTTTCCTAAAATTGCATCACCAATATAAGATAAGTGATTTACTTTAGAGCCTTTACCAATTTTTGATTTTTTTACTTCTACAAAATTGCCAATTTTTGAACCCTCCTCTAAAATTGTTTGAGGTCTTAGTCGCGCGTAAGGTCCTATTTCTACATTATTTTTAACTATTGTTTCCTCTAAATGACTGAAAGATTTTATTACTACATTATTGCCAATTTTTACTTTTTTTCTAATAACTACAAATGGCTCTATAATTACGTTATTTCCAATAACAGTATCGCTTGAAAGATAGACGGTTTCTGGACTTAAAAACTTAACACCTTTTTTTATAAATTTATTTCTTAACTTTTCTTGCATATATTTTTCAGCTTCCAACAGTTCAAATTGATTATTAACACCAACGGCATTATTTTCAGTGTCAGATAAAACTAAGTTAATTTTGAGGCACTTTTCTTTAGATATTTGCACGATATCCGTTAAATAATATTCTTTTTTCTTATTATTGTTTTTTATAAGCTTAATTAATTCTAAAGATCTATAATCGAATGCCATTATACCTGAGTTACACGTTGTCATTTTTTTTTCATTAGAATTTGCATCATTGTATTCCACGATTCTTTCTACTCTATTAGACTGATGAACAATTACTCCATATGATTTATTGTTATTTTTTTTAAATCCCAAAATAACTAAGTTGTTTTTTTTTATTTTATTACTTATTGATAGAATTAGATCTCTACTAATCAAAGGGTTATCTCCATACAATACCAAAAGTTTCTCATTTTTTTTTATCTTAACCTTGTTTAAAAAAACTTTAAGGGCATGTCCCGTTCCTGATTGAGGTTCTTGAATTAAAAAATTCTCCTTTGGAAACATTTTTTTAACAAAGATCATAGATTTATTAATTAAAACAAATATTTTTTTTGGTTTGATTGATTTTGATTGATCTAGAACATGCTGTAGCATTGATTTACCATTAAGTTCATGCAAAACTTTAGGCAAGTTTGAATTCATTCTTGTGCCTTTGCCAGCAGCTAAGATTAAAATATTTAGATTATTTGCCATCTTGAATTGCGTAATATACTAATATGAATCAGTATTAACTCACAAATTATTGCTAATAAAAATATGAAAAATTGTTTAGTTTTTGATCTTGATGGAACTCTTGTAGATACAGCTCCTGATCTTATGATGGCTCATAACCATGTTATGAAAAAGTATGGCTACGAAGAAAAGCCACTTGATAGCATCAGATTTTTAGCAGGCAGAGGGGCAGCTACGATGCTGTTAAAATCAATTGATACTCAGGGAAATTTAATTAACAAGAATCCTATGGATAAAGAAAAGCATCAAGAAATGACTGATGAATTTATATCTCATTACAGAGAAAATATTTCAGACCATTCGGTAATTAGAAAAAATGTTATCTCTTTATTAAATTGGTGTCAGGAAAAAAAAATTGTATGCGCGGTTTGCACAAACAAAAAAGAAGATCTGGCAATAAAATTACTTAAAGATATAAATCTTTATAAATATTTTGATTATGTTGCTGGTGCAGATACATTTGATTATAGAAAACCTGACCCAAGACACCTGACTGAAATCCTTGATATTTTGGATATTGAAAAAAGAAATTCAATCATGCTTGGAGATTCTGAAACGGATGCAAATACGGCTAAAGCTGCAAAAGTATATTTTGTTTTAATTAAAGATGGTTATACAGAAATGAAACTTGAGGAAATTTATCATGATAAAATCATCGAAGAGTTTGAGCCAGTTAAAGAAATAGCGTCAAATTACCTTAAAATTTCATAAAAAAATTATCATAAGTATTATATAAAGCTTTCATGCATTTTATTGAAAAAAATCAGTTTGAAAAAAGAGCTAGCTTTGCAAAAGAATTAAAAAGTGGAAAACTCCTTCGTTTCCCAGGCGCATACAATCCTTTAGTTGCAAAACTAATTGAAGAAATAGGATATGATGGAATTTATGTTTCTGGTGGAGTAATGGCTAACGATCTTGGTTTTCCAGATATTGGTTTAACAACGTTAAATGATGTAGCTAATAGATCTCATCAAATAGCAAGGGTAACAAACCTGCCAACTATTATTGATATTGATACTGGTTTTGGAGAAGCTATGAATGTCTCGAGAACAATTCAAACAATTGAAACACTAGGCATTTCAGGTTGTCATTTGGAAGACCAAACTCACCCTAAAAGATGTGGTCATCTTGATAATAAAGAACTTGTTTCCACGCAAGATATGATTAAAAAAATCAAAGCAGCTTTTGACGCTAGAGTAGATAAAAACTTTCTAATAATCGCTAGAACTGATGCAAATGCTGTTGAAGGATTAGACAAAACAATTGATAGGTGTAAAGCATATGTTGATGCTGGTGCAGATATGATTTTTCCAGAAGCAATGAAGGATGAAAAAGAATTTGAAAGAATGAGAAAAGAATTAAGCTGTTACCTTCTTGCCAATATGACTGAATTTGGAAAATCAAAACTTTTAACAAAAAAAGAGTTAGAAGACATAGGTTATAATCTTGTTATTTATCCAGTAACTACTCAAAGACTTGCGATGAAAAATGTTGAGGATGGTTTAAAGCAGATTTTTGAAGAGGGTCACCAACATAATGTAATAGAAAAAATGCAAACTCGTAAAAGGCTTTATGAGTTGGTTGACTATGAAAAATATGGAGAGTTTGACCAGTCAGTATTTAATTTTTCCCAAAAGGGACATGATTAATGAGCGAAGATATAAAAAAAGGTTTAGTTGGTGTTATTTCGGATGAAACAAAAGTTTCAAAAGTGATGCCTGAAATCAACTCTCTTACATATCGCGGTTACGCCGTTCAAGATTTAGCTGAAAAATGCTCTTTTGAAGAAGTGGCTTATTTATTATTAAATGGTGAACTTCCTAATAAAAAACAACTAAAATTTTTTGAAAAAGAAGAGAGAAAAAATAGAGATATCAGTAAAAATTTAATCAAAACTATTAAAAGCTACCCTAAGAAAGCTCACCCAATGGACACAACAAGAACCTCTATTTCAGTCATGGGTTTAGAAGATCCTGATGTTTCTAATAACTCACAACAAGCAAATTATAAAAAAGCTATTAGATTGTTAGCAAAAATCTCCACTGCAGTGGCAGCAAACTTTAGAGTAAGAAAAGGAAAAAAAATTATCAAACCAAAAAAAGGTTTGAGTTTTTCAGAAAACTTTTTTCATATGTGTTTTGGGAAAGTGCCAAGCAAAGAAGTTGTCAAAGCTTTCGATGTTTCTATGATTTTATATGCAGAGCATAGTTTTAATGCTTCTACTTTTACATCAAGAGTTATTACAAGTTCATTATCGGACATGCATGGCGCAGTGACTGGTGCAGTCGCAAGTTTAAAGGGACCTCTTCATGGTGGGGCAAATGAAGCTGTTATGCATATGTTAAAAGAGGTGAAAAAACCTGAAAATGCAGAAAAATGGATATTGGATAAAATTAAAAACAAAGGCTTGTTAATGGGATTTGGTCACAGAGTTTATAAAAAAGGTGACTCTAGGGTCCCTACAATGAAAAAATATTATTTAAAAACGGCAGAATTTTATAAAAATAAAAAATACCCTAAAATTTCTCAAATCCTAGAAGATGTAATGATTAGAGAAAAAAATATTTATCCAAACTTAGATTTTCCAGCAGGTCCTACCTACTATTTAATGGGATTTGATATTAATTTCTTCACTCCAATTTTTGTTGCATCAAGAATTACAGGATGGGCAGCGCATATAATGGAGCAGTTTAGCGACAATAGATTAATCAGGCCTTTATCTGCTTATTCTGGTTCTGAACATAGAGAAGTTAAAGATATAAAATCAAGATAAGTTTAATTTTTTTTTATAAGTAGGTGCTAGTTGTGAGAATATAACTGCTAAAATAATGACCGCTATTCCTAATATTTTTATCTCATTTAAAAACTGATTAAGAACTATCCATCCTGCCAAAGCAGCAACCGCACCCTCAAGAGAGAAAATAATTGCAACAGGAGCTGGGTTTAAATTTTGTTGACCATAAATTTGAAGCAAGAAAGCAAAGCCGCTCGATAGCACTCCAACATATAAAATTTCTTTATACTGCAATAAAATATTAGAGATAATAACCTCTTCAGTAACAAAGGCTGGAAATAGAGTTAACGCCGATCCAATTAAACATTGGAATGCAGCGATGGTAATTGGAAAATTAAACTGTCTCAATAGCTTTGAGATAAAAACTATATGAAAAGCCCAAAACAATGCATTAAATAATGCAATGCTATCACCCATTCTTACAGTAACATTGTCTAATTCAGTTAATAAAAAACCTCCCAATAAACACATGAAAATTGAAGGCCAAACTGACCAATGAATATTTTTTGAAAAGAAAAAATAAGAAATGAAAGGAACAAAAACCACATACAAAACTGTAAACACAGCAGTGTTAGCAACATCAGTATAAAGTAATGCATATTGTTGAAGAGCGTTTCCGTAAGCAATCAAAAAACCAATAAAAAAAAGGGAAAGAAAAACTTTTTTTAAATCATAATTTCCTTCTTTGATCTTCTTTAAATCAAAATAAAGAAAAAATGGAAACAATGTTAAAAAACCTAAAAACAACCTGGCTGATGTAAATGTAAGTGGACCAATATGCTCCATACCCATATCTTGAGCTACAAATGCTGTTCCCCAAATTAAAGAGGTTGTAAAAGCACAGCACAAAGAGAAAATTTTTTTATTCATTATCAAATTTTAATATCAAATTTGCCAGTGAAATCTCCATTGTTTATGATTTTTAAAAAATGAATATTTAAAACTCACTATTAATCAAAAGTTAATAATGAAATAATTTTCAAATTATCTGATAATCTCTGCAAACCTATTGTTAATAACATTCACTTTTAAATTTTTTTCTTTAACAATTTTATCTACTGCCTCTTTTACACCATGTGCCTCGCCGTGAATATAATCGTCGCAAAGTATCAAGCAATCTTTTCTTGTATGATCTAATAAATAGTTAACTTCAAAAAAAACTGTCTCAAAACTATGTCCACCATCAACATAACACATGTCCATATCGGACAGATCTAGATTTAAAAGGGTCTGTTTTGTATTGCCTTTGATCAAATTAACATTAGTTTTAAATTTTTTTAAAAAACTACTAACGCTTTCATAAGAGTGAAGAAGCTCATTCCTTACTATGTTATAATAAAAATGTTTAAGTGGATTTGAAAATTTTTGCTTCTCTCTCACTGAAGCTGGAGCAATTTCATTATCATTTTCTTCAGTATAATCTTCAAATAAATCAAGGCCAACATATTGAAATTTTTCTTTATGAAATAGTTTTAAAGTTTCACAAATATTCATAGCGTTAACTCCCGTGTGCACACCAATCTCTAATATTTTCTTTGGTCGTACCTTGTGAAGTAATTGAAGGAAAACCTCTCCACATCCATACATGGTAGAGGTTCTCCAATATTTTTTATAATTAATATTATTTAGTGAACTCAAAAGCTTCGACCCAAGAACCTTTTGTAGAGGCCTTAGAATATTCTGTCGATCTACCTTCAAAGAAGTTCATATGCTCAACACCATTTAACATGGTGTCTAACCACTCAAGTGGGTTCTCTTTTACATCGTAAATTTCATCCATCTTAAGTTGTGCTAATCTTCTATTTGCAATCCAACGAATATAATCTTTAATTTGCTGTGCTGTTAACCCTTCTATTGGTCCCATCTCAAATGCTAAATCAATAAAAGCATCCTCGTGCTCAACAATCGTTCTACATGCATCTGTAATTTCTTTTCTCAAAGAGTCATCTAAAAGACCCGGGTTCTCTTCACAAAAAGTATTAAAGATTTTAATCATTGAGTTACAATGCAAAGTCTCATCTCTAACAGACCAAGTTACGATCTGTCCCATTCCCTTCATTTTATTAAATCTTGGAAAGTTTAATAAAATTGCAAAACTTGCAAACAATTGAAGGCCTTCAGTAAAAGCTGAGAATACCGCTACTGTTTTTGCAATTTCTCTTTTATTGTTAACATTAAAATTTTGCATGTAATCATACTTATCTTTCATTTCCTTGTATTTTAAGAATGCAGAATATTCGGACTCTGGCATTCCAATTGTGTCAAGTAGGTGAGAGTAAGCTGCAACGTGAATAGTTTCCATTGATGCGAAAGATGTCATCATCATCAGAACTTCAGTTGGTTTGAATACAGTTGTGTAATGTCTTAAGTAACAATTATTAACTTCAACATCTGCTTGAGTAAAAAATCTAAAAATTTGAGTTAATAGATTTTTTTCATGTGCTGTTAGATTTTTTTGCCAATCCCTTACGTCTTCTGCTAGCGGAACTTCTTCTGGTAACCAGTGAATTCTTTGTTGAGTTAACCACGCATCATAACACCATGGGTATCTAAATGGTTTGTAAACTGTTTTTTCTTTTAATAATCCTTCGGCATCACAATATCCATCGTAATAACCTATTTTCTCTTCTATTTTTGGCGCTACTGACATGATAAACACTCCTCGTAATCGGTTGATTGTTGATTTTCTTGGTTATTTTGCTTTTTTGTTTTTCCAACACTTGTATTCACAACTTCGGCTCTTTGTATTGATTTTGATCTACAATAGTAAAGGCTTTTCAAACCTTTCTTCCATGCTTGGTAATGAATTTCGTGAAGCTCCTTCTTATGAATATCCGCAGGTATAAAAACATTTAATGATTGTGCCTGAGAGATATAAGGAGTTCTATCTGCAGAATGATCAATTAACCATCTTTGATCAATTTCGAATGCAGTTTTAAATACATCTTTTTCATCTTGAGTTAAAAAATCAAGATGCTCGACTGAACCTTGGTTTGTTGTAATTGATGACCAAACTTCATTTGTGTCTTGATTGTATTTTTTTAAAACTTTTCTTAAATATTTGTTTCTAACATTAAATGAACCAGATAAAGTTTTGTGCGTATAGCTGTTTGCTGCAACCGGCTCAATTCCTGGCGAAGCGCCACCACAAATAATTGATATAGATGCGGTAGGTGCAATTGCAGTTTTGTTTGAAAACCTTTCGTTGATTCCATAATCAGCAGCATCTGGACATGCGCCTCTTTCTTCTGCTAATTTTTTTGAAGCGGCATTAACTTCTTTATCGATTAGTTGAAACATTTTTTTATTCCAAACTTTTGCCATTACAGATTCTATGGGTAACATATGTCTTTGCATGTATGAGTGAAAACCCATAACACCCAACCCAACACTTCTTTCTCTCATCGCAGAGTATTTTGCATCATCAAATGACTCTGGTGCACGATTAATAAAATCGGTAAGAACATTATCTAAAAATCTCATGATATCTTCAATAAAACCTGGCTCATCTTTCCATTCATCGTAGTTTTCTAAATTTAAAGATGACAAGCAGCAAACTGCAGTTCTATCTTTTCCATTTTTATCAATGCCGGTTGGTAAAGTTATTTCGCTACATAGATTAGAAGTTTTAACAGTTAAGCCAGCTAACTTATGATGCTGTGGTATCATTCTGTTAACTGTATCTATATAAACAATATAAGGTTCACCAGTTTCAACTCTGGCAGTTAACAATCTAATCCATAAATTT
>CBFHHD010000008.1:16507-28370 GCA_965655605.1 Candidatus Pelagibacteraceae bacterium
CTAGCTTTGATAGTAGATTGAATGGTTCCATCGTAAGGACTTTTTAATGCCCAATCGTCATCAGTTTCGACGGCCCTCATAAACGCATCTGTCACAAGTACACCGTGATGTAAATTTAAAGCTCTTCTATTTGGATCGCCACCAGTTGGCCTTCTCATTTCGATAAACTCTTCAATTTCAGGATGGTCAATAGGCAGGTAACAAGCTGCAGAACCTCTTCTTAAAGATCCCTGACTGATAGCCAAAGTCAGTGAGTCCATCACTTTGATAAATGGAATAATTCCTGACGTCTTTCCAACTCTTCCCACTTGTTCACCAATGGATCTTAAGTTACCCCAGTAACTTCCAATTCCACCACCTTTTGCAGCTAACCAAACATTCTCACTCCAAAGATTAACGATACCATCTAAAGAATCTGAAGCTTCATTTAAAAAACATGAAATTGGCAAACCTCTAGAAGTTCCTGCATTCGAAAGAACCGGTGTTGCTGGCATAAACCATAATTTAGAAATGTAATTGTAAAGCCTTTGCGCATGAAGATTATCGTCTGCATAAGTTGCTGCAACTCTTGCAAATAGATCTTGATAGGATTCGTTTTCACTTAAATATCTGTCGTTTAAAGTTGCTTTACCAAAATCTGTAAGATTCGCATCACAAGATCTATCAATCTTGATGGTGATTCCATTTTCATTTTGGAATAATTCGGTATCATTCGTTAGGCTAAATAGGTCTGGACGTCTCAAATCTGTGACGTTTTTGCCTGATTTTTCAGGGATTTTATCTTTATTTTCCTCAAGAGCAGTCTTGATTGCCAGAGCTATGTTATCTTGCATTTTTAAAGCCTTTTGTTACGTATTTATGTAAAAACAACTATATGTTGTGCTATAAATAACTGAGTATACTAATTGTATGACCCGAGCAACAGAACATATTATGAACATATATAAAAATCAATAAAAAAAATAAAAAAAATTTAAGCTGTGAGTTACCAACTTATTAACTTCCAAAAAAACCCCTAATTCATTATCTAATCAATATGACAGAAACTAATATCCACATAAATCACAATGGCTTCAGAGAATATGATGCAAGGTGGTTATACCCTGATGATATTAATCTTGCAGGTATTAAAAACCTCGGCCATGGTCTTGGATCACAGATTGTTGACGAAACAAAAAAACAAAATCCAAGAGTCGTAGTTGGTCACGACTACAGATCATACAGTGAAGAAATAAAACAAGCTTTAATTGAAGGTTTAATGTTGTCAGGATGTTATATCGAAGATTTAGGGCTATCTCTTTCTCCTATGGCATATTTTGCTCAGTTTGAATTAAATGCTGACGGTGTTGCAATGGTGACTGCTAGCCATAATGAAAATGGCTGGACGGGTGTAAAGATGGGAATTGAAAAAGGTTTAACGCATGCACCTGAAGAAATGAAAAATTTAAAAGAAATTGTTTTAAATAAAAAATTTATAGAAGGCAAAGGACAATTAAAAAAAATAGAAAATTTTATAGATGTTTATAAAAAAAACTTAATTGAAAAAAATAAAATTAATAAAAAAATAAAAGCAGTTGTAGCTTGTGGAAATGGTACAGCAGGAATTTTTGCGCCAGATATATTAAAGGGAATTGGTTGTGAAGTTATAGAGATGGATTGTAATTTAGATTACACTTTTCCAAAATACAATCCCAATCCAGAAGATTTAGAAATGCTTCATGCAATCTCAAAAATGGTTAAGGAGCATAGTGCAGATGTTGGTTTTGGCTTTGATGGAGATGGTGATCGTGTTGGGGTGATTGATAATAATGGTGAAGAAATTTTTTCTGATAAAATTGGATTATTGATAGCTAGAAATCTGGCACCACAATACCCTGGGTCAAAATTTATAATTGATGTAAAATCGACAGGTTTGTTTTCTAAAGATGAAATTTTATTAAAAAATAAGTGTGAAACAATTTTATGGAAAACTGGCCATTCTCACATTAAGAGAAAGGTAAATAAAGAAAAAGCATTAGCAGGATTTGAAAAAAGCGGTCACTTCTTTTTTAATGACCCTTTAGGTCTTGGTTATGATGATGGAATAAATTCAGCGATACAAGTTTGCCATTTACTAAATAATCAAGAGAAAAAAATAAATGATATTATTAAAGAGCTTCCTAGGACTTTTCAAACGCCAACCATGGCACCGTATTGCAAAGATGAGGAAAAGTATCATGTTGTTGAAGGTTTAGTGAATCAATTTTTAAAATTAAAAGAAGATAAAATTAAAATCGATGGAGAAGAGATTAAAGAAATTATAACAGTTAACGGCGTTAGGTTTTCTTTAGCAGACGGATCTTGGGGTTTGATACGAGCTTCCTCAAACAAACCATCTTTAGTTGTGGTAACTGAAAGCCCGACATCGGACGAGAGGAAAAAGGCAATTTTTGACTTTATTGACAAAAAACTTCAAGCTACTGGAAAGATTGGTGAATACGACCAAAAAATTTAGTTAAAGTGTTTTTTTTAATTTAATTAAAATTTCTTCTAATTCTTTTTTTTTGTAAGATTTTGGTTTTGTGATCCACACTGGTAATGGCCAAGTAGTATCCTTTTTATTTCTAGCTATGATATGAATATGTAGCTGAGGAATAATATTTCCAACTTTTTCAATATTCAAATTAAAGCATTTAAAGCTTTTCTTAATTTTCTTACTGCAATGATTAATCTCATTCATCAGGGTGATTTGGTCTCTTTTATTTAAATCCAAAATTTGTGATAGCCTAGGTTTCATCGGGATTAACATGATCCATGGAAATTTAGAATTATCATGCAACCTAACTTGGCAAAGCTTTAAATTTTTGATGAAGAAACTTGATTTTTGAAATTTGCTATTTAACTTAAACACTAAGCCACTATACCCTTTTCCTTAAAATCTTTGATTTCTTCAATATTATAGCCAAATTTTATTAATACTTCTTCAGTGTGTTCTCCGAAAATAGGTGCTCCTGTACTTTTTTCATGATTTGTTTTGGAAAACTTAACTGGCATTCCTATCGCTTTTGATTTGCCAGCCTTAGAGCTTTCAACTTCTACAATCATTTTTCTATCAATTGCATGTGGGTCGTTATGCATATCTGTAATAGAGTTTATGGGCCCACAAGGCAGTCCTTCTCTATCAAAAATATCTATCCATTCACTAGATGTTTTTTTTTCAATCTCTATTTGCAAAACTTTAACTAACGTAGATAAATTTTGCATTCGGTTATTGTTACTATTAAATCTTTCATCATCATTGAGCTCTTCCTTGTTCAAAGCCTTAATTAATCTTAACCAAGTTTTTTGACTAGATGCACCAACTGTAATCCAACTGTCTTTAGTTTTAAATGCCTGATATGGAGCTGTTAATGGATGCGCAGAACCTAATGGACCAGGTGACTTGCCAGTGGCAACTGCAATAGCTGATTGCCAATAAGTATGAACAATTCCAGCTTCATATAATGATGTATCAACTCTTTGACCTTCTCCAGTTTTTTCTCTATTTATTAGAGCAGCAAGAACACCCATTGAACCAAGTATACCTGCAGTAATATCAGTTACTGGCGCTCCAACTTTCATTGGAGGTTTTTCTTTGCTTTCACCGGTAATGCTCATTAATCCACTCATGCCTTGAGCCACAAGATCAAAACCCCCTTTTTCAGAATAAGGTCCTGTTCTACCATAACCAGAAATTTCACAAAAAATAATTTTGGGATTTATTTTTTTTAATTCATCGTAGCCTATGCCTAACTTTTCCATTGTCTCTTTTCTAAAATTTTCAATAACTACATCTGACTGTTTAACCATTTTCTTTAAAATGCTAATTCCCTCTGCTTCTTTTAAGTTTATGGCTACACCTTTTTTATTTCTGTTCATCATCAAAAAAGCTGAAGCTTCGCCGTTAATATCAGGAGGTAAAAATCGTCTAGTATCATCTCCACCAGGAATTTTTTCTACTTTAATAACTTCTGCTCCAAGATCAGCAAGCATCAAACCGCAAGTTGGGCCAGCCATGATTTGTGCTAGTTCAAGAACTCTAATACCTTGAATTGGGCCTGGCATATTATTTGTTTTTAAATCTTGGTTTTGTTTTTGTTAGAAAGGATTTGTAACCAATTTGAAAGTCTTCGGTGTCATAACATTTATAACCCATATTATTTAATTTGCTTGTCACTTTTCCAGTTTTAATAATTTCTTTTGCAAATTTTTTATGCCATCTAGCAACTTTAGGTGCACCGTCACAAATACGTTGCGCGGTTTTATAAGCTTCATTTTCAACATCTGAATCAGATACAACGCGGTTAACTAAATTTTTTTCATAAGCTTCTTCAGAGCTCATAATTCTACCTTCGAGTAAAATTTCCATAGCAGTTGAATAATTGGTAATAGCAAGTAATGCTTCCAATTCTTTTGCTGCCATTGTTAATCCTAATCTCTTTATTGGAACACCAAATCTTGAGGATTTTCCACAAATTCTAATATCACAGCAAGCCGCTATTTCCATTCCACCACCAACACAAATACCCTCTATTAATGCAACTGTAGGAATTGGACAGTCTTGTATAACTCTAAGTGTACCGTGTAAAAATTTACCATATGCTTTTGCTAGTTTGCTCGAAGATCTTTCTTTTTCAAATTCCCCAATATCATTTCCTGGTGAAAACGATTTTCCTCCAGCTCCTCTTACAACTATACATCTCAAATTTTTATCTTTAGAGAGCTTCTTAAATGTTGAACCCAGTTCTTTCCACATAGGTTTAGTAAGAGCGTTAATTTTTTCAGGGCGGTTAAGAGTTACCTCAACTATAAAGTCATTAACTTTTTTTTGTAAAATTAAACTCATTACTGTCTATAAAAGTACTCTACTAATGTCATTGGTACCGCTGGAATATAAGTTACAATTAAAAGTAAAAATAAAAGTACGCAAATGAACATTATATTTGCTCTTGTTACCTCCCAAATATCAGCTTTTGCAACGGAACATGCTGTCACTAAAACACTGGCTACGGGTGGTGTTTGCTGACCAATAGCTAAATTTAAAGTAACAATGATACCAAAGTGCACGGGGTCGATACCCACAGCATTTACTAATGGCATAACTATTGGAACAGTTAATATAATTGCTGCAGCTGAATGTAAAAATAAACCAATGATCAATAAAAAAACATTTAAGATCATTAATACAAAATACTTATTACTAGTAATGCCTATGATCGATTCTGCAACTTTTTGAGGTATTTGCTCAATTGTTAAAAACTCACCTAACAGAACTGAAGCTCCAACTAACAACATTACTACCGCTGTTTGTGTCGCTCCCTCAGATGCCGCGTTATAAAAATTTTTCCAATCTAGCTCTCTATGAATAAAACCAATAACCAATGCTGCTACAACCGCAAGTCCCGCTCCTTCAGTTGCTGTAACAACCCCACCAAATATTCCACCTAAAATAATTAGTGGAAGTGTGAATGCTAAGCCAGCTTCTTTTGCGGTCTTTTTTAAATTTTGAATGTCAAAAGCCTCTTCTACTGGAAGGTTTTTTCTTTTTGCATAAACCCATGCAGCAAACATCATTAAAAAACCTCCAATTATCCCTGGAACAATTCCAGCAACAAACAACTGGACCACAGAACTTTGTGCCATTACTGCATATAAAATCATTGGAATTGATGGTGGTATAATAATTGCTAAAGATGCAGATGAAGATGTAACCGCAGCTGAGAATGCTCCTGGATAACCTTTCTTTTTCATAGCCGGAATTAAAATTGAACCTAAAGCAGCAACATCGGCTACTGCAGACCCAGAAATTTCTGCAAAGAACATGGAAACAGCAATGTTAATCATGCTCAAACCACCTTTTACAAAACCGACAAGTGCGGAAGCAAAAGCAATTAGACGCCTTGAAATACCAGCGGTATTCATGATTGATCCAGCTAGTATAAATAACGGTATTGCGATTAAGGGGAACTTCATTGTCCCATCATATAAAACAATCGCAGTATCAATTAAAAAACCCGGTCCTTGATTAATGACCATTGCAAAAACAGTAGTAATAGCAATACCAATTGCAATAGGAACATTGATTGATAAGAGAAATAACAAAACAGCAAATATAGTAAGTAACATCATGTTATTTCTTGGGCTCCATCATTTGATTATAACTATCTTTAAAATTTAAAGTTTCAGAAACCATAAAGAGAAGTGATGCGAAGGGTATTACTGATTGTGCCAAAGGTTGAGGGAACCAATCAAGTGTTGTTAAAGTTTCGCCCCTAACTAAATTCATAACTTTAAAACCGTAATAGGTTAACAAAATAAAAAATGCATAAACAAAAAATTTAGATATATAAAATAATACTTTTCTAATCTTTAAAGGAAAAGACTTCAAAATACTGGGTACACTAATATGACCACCCTTGAGCGCTGCGTAAGCTGAACCATAATAAGTTAACCATGCAAGTTGCATTGAGGCAATTTCGTCATACCAAGTTAAAGCATTACCTCCCCATCTGAAGCTAACACCTAGAATGACAACTAAAGCCATTGAAATCATCATTACAAAAAGGATGAACTCTAAAACTTTGTCGTACTGCTTTTTAAACTCTTGGATATTCATTAAAAAAACCGGCCCCTTACGGGGCCGGCTCCTCTGAAAGTTGTTTAATTTGCTAAACTAGAAACTTTTTTAATTAACGCGTTTCCAGTGCTAACTTCTTCACCAAACTGCTTATAAACTGCGGAACTACCATCAACAAATGCTTTTCTATCAGCATTGTTAACTTTAACGCCAGCATCTTTAATTACTTTTAATAAAGATACTTCTAACTCAGCTGCTCTTTTGTATACGAACTTTTGAGTGTCGATTGCTGCTTGTTGAACAATGTTTCTAACATCTGCTGGAACTTTAGACCATTGGTCTTTGTGAACTACTACATATGCTGGAGTGTACACGTGTCCAGTAATTGATAGATATTTTTGCACCTCTTGAAATTTTGCACTAGCAATCTGTGCATATGGATTTTCTTGACCATCCATAGTTCCAGTTTTTAATGCAGTAAACACTTCTGAGAATGCCATTGGTGTAGGGTTTGCACCGTACGTTTTAAACATTTTAACTCTCCATTTAGATTTTGGAGTTCTTAATTTGATACCTTTTAAATCTGAAGGAGTGTTAATTGGTCTTTTGTTATTAGTGATATGTCTAAAACCATTTTCCCATACAGCTAAAACTTGATAACCAGTTTTAGATTCTAAATTAGAAAATATACCTGGTAACACTTGTTTTTGAACTTTAGCCATATGTTTTCTGTCTTTGATCATATAAGGCATATCGAATACACCAAATTCATCATGGACAGATGACATCACTGATGAAGGTAATGAGAAGTTAACTGTACCTGCTTTAACTTTCTGCAATAGCTGTTTATCTTTTCCTAATTGAGAAGATCCAAAAGTAACTATTTTACCTTTTTTTCCTAATCTTTTGTTTGCAAGATTTTTAAAATGTTCAGCTGACTCATGAAACAACGATCCTGGTTTACCAACGTGACCAAACTTAAGCTCAACACCACCGTGCCCGCCTGCTTGAACTACTGAAGATAAAAAAAGAATTGAAACAATTGTCGCGAACAATGCTCTTATTTTTTTCATATTTCCCCCTATTTAATTTACCTATTCTAGTAAATTGCAAACAATATTGCCAGTGATAAAGCTATTTAGATAGATAATCTAGGGCAGCCATTAAACCGCCTTTTTTAAATGGAACGCCTGATTTTGCCAGTCCCATTTCAACTCCTGAAAGAGTTCCAGCTAACATAAGATCGTTAAAATCACCAAGATGGCCAATTCTAAAAACTTTTCCTTTAATCTTATTTAAACCCATACCAAGAGACATATTAAAATTATCTAAGATAACTTTTCGCAATGCATCAGAATCATGTCCCTCAGGCATCAAAACAGCAGTTAAAGAATTTGAGTATTCATCTGGATTTTTACATAAAATTTCTAGTCCCCATGACTTTACTGCAAGTCTTGTTGCTTCTGCATGTCTTTGATGTCTAGCAAAGACGTTTTCCAAACCTTCTTCTAGAAGCATATTTATCGCTTCATCTAAACCGTAAAATAAATTTGTAGCAGGCGTATATGGAAAAAAACCATTTACATTGTTCTTAAGCATTGGTTCCCAATCCCAATAGGATTTAGGGAGTTTTGAATTTTTATAAGCATCTAAAGCTTTAGAACTAATTGCATTAAAAGAAAGTCCTGGAGGTAATAACAATCCTTTTTGTGAACCTCCAACTGTTACATCAACTTTCCATTCTTCATGTCTATAATCAATTGAAGCTAGAGAGGAAATAGTATCAACCATTAGTAAAGCTGGATGCTTAGCATTGTCTATTGCTTTTCTAATATCCCCTATTCGACTTGCAACACCTGTTGACGTTTCGTTATGAACTACAAAAACAGCTTTGATCTCTTTATTTGTGTCTTCTTTTAATTTTTTTTCTACGATTTCTGGATCGGCTCCTGTTCTCCAGTCACCTTCAATAAAATCACTTTTTATTTTTAGTTTCTCAGCAATATCCCACCATTTAGTAGAAAATTCTCCAGTCTCAAACATTAAAACCTTATCACCTTCGTTAAGGGTATTAACAATTGCAGCTTCCCAAGCTCCAGTTCCAGAAGCAGGGTAAATAATTACTGGTTCAGATGTTTTAAAAATCAGTTTAATTCTATCAAGTACTCTTTTTGCTAACTCTCCAAATTCTGGTCCCCTATGGTCAATTGTTGGGTAATCCATAGCTCTTAGAACTCTGTCTGGCACATTAGTTGGTCCTGGTATCTGAAGAAAGTGTTTTCCAGGTTGGAAAGTGTTTGATTTTGGCATAACGTCTTATATGTTAAAGAAATAAGTTTGCAAAGTATGAAATTCAATGACACTCAAATAAACAAGATTTCGAGAGAAATAAAAAATAAAGTTAAGGGCAAGGTCCTTTTTGACCATTTTTCTAGAGGTAGATACAGTACAGACTCATCTCTATACCAAATCACTCCCGTAGGTGTGGTTTTGCCAAAGGATCAAAATGATGTCTTGAATTTAATGGAGTATTCACAAAAAAACTCTATTCCTCTTTTGGCAAGAGGGGGCGGGAGCTCACAGTGCGGTCAAACAGTGAGTGAGGCAATTGTACTGGACTATTCCAAACATCAAAATCAAGTTTTAGAACTTAATGTTGAAGAAAAATATGTGTGGGTTCAACCTGGTATTGTTCTTGATACTTTAAATGCTTACTTGAAACCACATGGACTTTGGTTTCCAGTTGATGTTTCAACAAGCAGCAGAGCCACTATTGGAGGCATGACTGGAAATAATAGCTGTGGATCTAGATCTTTATATTACGGAAATATGGTTAACAATGTATTGGCTGTTGAAGCAATATTAGATGATGGAACAATACATACATTTGAAGATATAGATAAAAATTATCTTCAAACAACAAATGATCAAAATAGACAATTTGAAATTATTAAGAAGTTTATCGATCTTAAAGGTGAAGTGAGTGATGATATAAACGAATATTGGCCTCAAACACAAAGACGAGTTGGAGGATATAATATTGATCTCATTAGTCCTGATGGTTTTAATACTTCAAACGTTTTAGTTGGATCAGAAGGAACTTTATCATTATTCAATAAGGTTAAGCTTAAACTTTGGCCAATACCAAAACAAAAAGTGTTGGGCGTTTGTTACTTTGAAAGCTTTGCGCAAGCAATGGAACTCACAAAAGAAATGGTTAAATTAAAACCTACAACAGTTGAGCTGCTTGATCACAATCTAATCGATTTAGCTAAGAAAATACCAATATACGCAGAAAGTATAAAAAAATATATAATCGGAAATCCAGAAGCAGTTTTGATGGTAGAATTCATTGATGAAGATTTAGACTTAGCAAGATCCAAACTTAAAGATTTAGAAAGTTTAGTTAGAACTCAAAACGCAAATAATAATTATAAAAGTTATGAAAACTTAAATGACCAAAAAGAAATTTTTGAAATTAGAAAAGCTGGACTAAACATTTTAATGTCTCTTAAGGGAGATAAAAAACCCGTTGCATTCATTGAAGACTGTGCGGTTACTTTAGACCATTTGGCAGACTACACATCTAGACTTAAAGATGTATTTGCAAAATATAATACAAGTGGAATGTTTTACGCCCATGCATCAGTAGGTACGCTGCATGTAAGACCTGTTCTAAATATGAAATCAGAGGAAGATGTTAAGAACATGAAAGCTATTGCTGAGGAAGCATTTGATATGGTTAAAGAATATCGAGGGTCACATTCAGGTGAGCATGGAGATGGAATTGTAAGATCTGAGTTTCATGAAAAAATGTTTGGAAAGAATATTCTAAGTGCATTTGAACAGATCAAGGATACTTTTGATAAAAAAAACTTATTAAACCCTCATAAAATTGTAAGAGCCTTTAAATCAGATGATCGGTCCATTATGAGGTACAAAGAAGGATACAAAGCTCAAAATATTTCCACTCATTATGATTGGTCTGAATGGGGTCAATTTTCAGACGCCGTTGAAATGTGTAATAATAACGGGGCTTGTAGAAAATTAGACTCTGGAGTTATGTGCCCATCTTACAGGGTAACAAAGGAAGAAAAAGATTTAGTCAGAGGCCGTGCGAATACTTTAAGATTAGCTTTATCAAATCAATTACCCAAAGATGCCTTTGTTTCAAAAGAAATGTACGAAACTATGGAACTTTGCGTAAGTTGCAAGGCATGTCAAAGAGAATGTCCAATGTCAGTCGATATGGCAAAGATGAAAAGTGAATTTCTGTCTCACTATTACAAAAAATTTACAATGGGGATTAAAGATCAAGTTATTTCAAATATGCCAAAATTAATTTGGTTATTAAAAATTACAAATCCAATTGTTAATACGCTAAATAAACTTCCTGTATTTAGTAACATAATTGAATGGTTTGGCTTCTCATCAAAAAGATCGCTCCCTGTAGTAGAAAATCAATCTCCGCTTAAAGAAATTTATAACACCCAGCCAAACTTGGAAAAGAAAGTTATTTTATTTGCAGATACTTTTAATATTAATTTTGAAATCAAAAATTTAATGTATGCAATCAAAGTGCTTAATAAATTTGGTTATCAAGCTATCATTCCAAGTTTTCAAAATGACAATCTAGATAGACCTTTATGTTGTGGCAGAACCTACATTTCTTTGGGTCAATTAGATAAAGCTAATAGCGAACTTTCAAGGTTTGTAAAATATGTTAACGAAAATGCCTACAACAACATTCCTGTAGTTGGAATTGAGCCATCTTGTTTGCTGACTTTTAATGATGAGTTTAAGTCTTTTTCAAAAATTGAAGGTAGAGAAAAAATTAAAAATGAATTTTTCTTATTAGAAGAATTTGTTTTAAATGAAATAAAAAACAACAATAAGGCAAAGCCTAAGGGCTTTAACCAAAATGTTCTAATTCATGGGCACTGCCACCAAAAATCTCAGAATAGAATTAAAGGTTTGACTGAACTATTGAATGAACTGAATATTAATAACAAATTAATAGATAGCAGTTGTTGTGGAATGGCCGGATCTTTTGGTTACAGCTCTAAACATTTTGAAGTTTCAAAAAAAATGGCCCATTTAAGCTTGATACCCGCTGTCAACGATGCATCAGAAAATGATTACATCGTTGCAAATGGAACAAGTTGTAGACATCAAATATCTGACTTTTCAAACAAAAAGCCAAAGCATATAAGCGAACTACTTTTTAATTTATTTGAAACAATAAATTAACTAAATCCCAGTTTCTTC
>CBFHHD010000009.1:0-11312 GCA_965655605.1 Candidatus Pelagibacteraceae bacterium
GTACGACATTCCCGAGGGCATTTCATTAAAGGTAGATAAGCAAACTACTATAATAATTAGCGGAGTTGATAAAGAGCGTGTAGGTAAAGCTGTAGCAGATATTAAATTTTTTAAACCGGTTGAGCCCTACAAGCAAAAAGGTATTACTTCAGAAGGCCAATTTATATTAAAAAAAGAAGGTAAGAAAAAATAATGTTGTCAAAAGATACAAAGAGAAAAAATAGGGTAAGAGCTAAGATTAAAAAAGTTAACAAAGGAAAACCAAGATTAACTGTATTTAGATCTGCAAAAAATATTTATGCTCAAGTAATTGATGATGGCAAAAGAATTACATTGGCAAGCGCTTCATCAGTTGAAAAGACTATGGAAAAAAAACCAAAGAAAGAATTATCCGAAATCGTTGGGAAACTTATAGCCGAAAGATCTATTGAAAAGGGATGTAAAGAAGTGTTTTTTGATAGAGGCAAATACAAATATCACGGAAGAGTTAAGCAATTAGCAGAAAGCGCTAAAAATGGAGGTCTAAAGTTTTAATCTTATGAGTCAAACAAGCGAATTTAAAGAAAAATTAGTTTCAATTAACAGAATTACAAAAGTTGTTAAAGGTGGAAGAAGATTTGGTTTTGCAGCTTTAGTTGTAACTGGAAATCAAAAAGGTCAAGTTGGTTTTGGTCAAGGTAAAGCTAAGCAGGTCCCAGACGCTATTAAAAAAGCATCTGAGGCAGCACGAAAATCGCTTATTAAAGTTGCTTTAAGAGATGGAAGAACATTGCATCATGATGTTAGAGGTAGAAATGGAGCTGGAAAGGTATTGCTTAGAAGTGCGCCGGCTGGAACAGGTATTATTGCTGGAGGCCCAGTTAGAGCAATCTGCGAAATGTCTGGTATTCAAGATGTTGTTGGTAAATCATTAGGATCTGCCAATCCTTATAATTTAGTGAGAGCTTCTTTTGATGCTTTAATTAAGCAAAAATCACCAAAGGAAATATCTCTCATTAGAGGAAAAAAAATTAAAGAAATTGTTTCTAGGAGATAAAAATGCAATTAAATTCTTTTAATAAAAAAATTCACAAACCAAAAAAAAGAGTGGGTAGAGGTATTGGTTCTGGATTAGGCAAAACATCTGGAAGAGGTGCTAAAGGTCAGAAATCTAGATCAGGTGTTTCAATCAAAGCTTATGAGGGTGGTCAAATGCCTCTATATAGAAGATTGCCAAAAAGAGGATTTAATTCACTTTACAAAAAAGAAAAGAATGTAGCTATAAATTTAGGGAATATTTCTAAACTAATTGATTCAAAAAAATTAGACTCATCTAAATCAATTGACCTAAGGAAATTCTTACTTAATGCCAAGACCCCAAAAAAAATCAAAGTTAAAGTTCTTGGAACTGGTGAGTTAACCAGTAAGGTTAGTATACAAGCTGACCAATTTAGTAAATCTGCTCAAGAAAAAATTGAAAAAGCAGGTGGAAAAATAGAAATAATCAAATAATTCTTCATGTCAGGCTTTGCTAAAAATGCAGAAAGTAGTATGGGAGCTTTCTCTAAAGCGGACGACCTAAAAAAAAGAGTATTATATACGCTATTAATTTTAACGATTTATAGGTTTGGAACGTACGTTCCATTACCTGGAATTGACCCCACGTCTCTTAAAGAAATAGTAGGTGGCAATCAAAGAAGCTTGTTGGGAATGTTTAATGTTTTCGCAGGTGGTGCTGTATCGAGAATGGCAATTTTTGCACTTGGTATAATGCCGTATATTTCTGCTTCAATTATAATCCAACTTTTAACTGGTGTTACTGAATATTTTAAAAATTTAAAAGCACAAGGGGAAGCTGGAAGGCAAAAAATTACCCAATACACTAGATACGGTACAGTATTATTGGCTTTGATCCAAGGTTATGGAGTGGCTGTAAGTCTTGAAAATTCTCAAGGCATAGTCCAAGACCCTGGTTTTTATTTTAGATTTGTAACTACAATCTCGCTTTTAACTGGTACTGTTTTATTAATGTGGCTCGGTGAGCAAATTACAGCCAGAGGTATTGGCAATGGAATTTCATTGATCATCTTTTCAGGAATTGTAGCTGAAATACCAGGTGCTTTAGCATCTACTTTTGAATTAGGTAGAACTGGAGCAATTTCCAGTGGAATAATTATTTTAATACTTTTACTATTGTTAGCCGGTATTTATTTTATTGTTTTTGTTGAAAGGGCTCAGAGACGAGTATTAATTCAGTACCCCAAAAGACAGCAAGGTAACAAAATGTATGGTGGAGAATCTTCTTATCTGCCTTTAAAAGTAAATACAGCTGGTGTAATACCAGCGATTTTTGCATCTGCATTATTGCTTCTTCCAATAACGTTATCTAATTTTTCTACCTCATCTGAAAACTCAATATTAGTTACTATCGTTTCAATGCTAGGTCAGGGTAAACCTTTGTATATGATTTTCTTTGCAGCAGGTATTGTGTTCTTCTCATTTTTTTACACCTCTATAGTTTTTAATCCTACAGAGACAGCTGACAATTTAAAAAAATATGGAGGTTTCGTTCCTGGCATTAGACCTGGTGAGCGTACAGCGGTATTTATTGAAAATCTGTTAACTAAACTGACTGTTATTGGATCTGCATATCTTGTGGTAATTTGTTTGTTGCCAGAGTTGTTAATTGCAAATTATCCAGTTCCTTTTTATTTAGGAGGAACATCTCTTTTGATTGTAGTTGTAGTCGGCATGGATACAATTACTCAAGTGCAAACAAGGTTAATGAGTGTACAATATGAATCGTTAATCAAAAAAACTAAATTTAACAGATAGTATGAATATCATTATTTTTGGACCTCCAGGGGCAGGAAAAGGAACTCAGTCAGCTAAACTTGTAAATGATCAGAAAATGTACCAGTTAGCTACAGGTGATTTGCTAAGAGCAGAACTTAAATCAGGATCCGATTTATCTAAACAGCTTAAAGTAATAATGGACTCTGGTAAATTAGTTTCGGATGACATTATTAATAATTTGATCGAAAACAAAATATCTGACCCAAGTGTAAAAAATAATATTATTTTTGATGGTTTTCCAAGAAATATAGAACAAGCCAAAACATTAGATCTGATGCTTGAAAAATATGATCAAAAAATCTCTGCAATTATTAATATGAAAGTTGATTATTCTATCTTAGTTAAAAGGATTTCAGGAAGGGTATCCTGCTCAGTTTGTAAGAAACCCTTTAATGAATTTTTTGATCCGCCTGGAAATGCGTCTGATTGTTCAACGGAAGCTTGTAAGGATAGAGAGCTTATAAAAAGATCAGATGACAATGAGAGCACCGTGAGCAATAGACTCAAAACATACGACGAACAGACCTTGCCGATACTGAAATATTATGATTCCAAGAATATAGTTAAGGATGTTGACGCAATGAGCGATATAAGTGAAGTAACGAGACAAATTAAGGCGATAATTAGTGAGTTGTAAAGTTGACTTTGTAAGCTCAATAATTATACTGCAGCGATTTCAAAATAAGGCAATCTAAACTATGGCGCGTATATCAGGAGTTAACCTACCACTTAAAAAGCAAGTGCATATAGCGCTTCAATACATATATGGTATCGGCGATCATTATGCTGAAAAAATTTGCAAAGAATTAAAAATAGAAAAATCAAAAAGAGTCAGCACATTATCAGATGATGAGGTTCTTAAAATTAGAGAATTAATAGATGGCAAATATACTGTTGAAGGTGACTTAAGAAGAGAAATTTCATTGAACATAAAAAGATTAAGAGATCTTGGTACTTACAGAGGTGTAAGGCATAGAAAAAAATTACCCGTGAGAGGTCAAAGAACCTCATCAAACGCAAGAACAAGAAAAGGTAAAGCAGTTGCGATCGCAGGAAAAAAATTAACAATGGCTAAAAAATAATGAGCAAAGAAGAAATTAAAAAAAAGAGTAAATTTAAAAGTAAGAAAAAAGATAAGAAAGTTGTAACAGCAGGCAAAGCTTTTGTTAACGCAACTTTTAACAATACAATTATTTCTATAACAGATAAAAGTGGTAATGTTTTGTCCTGGTCTTCCGCTGGTTCAAAAGGTTTTAAAGGTTCTAGAAAATCCACACCATACGCAGCTCAAGTGGCGGCAGATGATGCGGCTATAAAAGCTTCAGAGTATGGTTTAAAAACTATAGATGTTGAAGTAAAAGGTCCAGGTTCAGGTAGAGAGACAGCACTAAGAGCTTTGCAAGCGAGAGGTTTTAAAATTTTATCTATTAAAGATACAAGCCCAGTCGCTCATAATGGATGCAGACCGCCTAAAAAAAGAAGAGTTTAAATTAATATAATAAGGAGAAAGCCTTGATAGAAAAAAATTGGAAAGAATTAGTTAAACCATCAAAATTAGATGTTCAAAGCAGCGATGATAAAAGTCATGCTAAAATTACTGTTGAGCCTTTAGAAAAGGGTTTTGCTTTAACTCTAGGTAACGCGTTAAGAAGAATCTTGTTATCCTCAATACAGGGAACAGCAGTAACCGCCATTCAAATTGATGGAGTTCTTCACGAGTTTTCATCTATCAATGGTGTGCGAGAAGACGTAACTGATATAGTTTTAAATATTAAAGGTTTATCTTTAAATTTAAAAAATCCTGGTCCAAAAAAATTAATTTTAGATGCCCAAGGCCCCGGTGAAATAAAAGCAAGCGCTCTAAATGACAGTGCTGACATTGAAATTTTAAACCCAGATCAAGTAATTTGTAATTTAGATGATAATACTAAAATTTACATGGAGCTTACTGTAAATACAGGGAAGGGTTATGTTTCAGCTGAAAAGAATAGAGAAAAAGATTCTCCATTGGGTCTGATACCAGTTGACTCTGTTTACAGCCCAGTAAAAAGAGTTTCTTATAACATTTCTGAAACTAGAGAGGGTTTATCAATTGATTATGACAAACTTACTATAGAAGTCGAAACTAACGGTTCGGTAGAAGCTGAAGATTGTGTTGCCTACGCAGCTAGAATTCTTCAAGATCAACTTGGCATGTTCATTAATTTTGAAGAGCCAAAGGAAGTTGTTGCACAACAAACTAGTTCTGAACCTGAATTTAATAAAAATTTATTAAGAAGAGTAGATGAGCTTGAGCTTTCAGTCAGATCTATGAATTGCTTGAAAAATGATAATATTATCTATATTGGAGATCTTGTGCAAAAAACCGAAGGTGAGATGCTAAGAACACCCAATTTTGGCAGAAAGTCATTAAATGAAATTAAAGAGGTTCTTTCTGGAATGTCTCTATATCTTGGAATTGAGATACCTAATTGGCCACCAGAAAATATTGCAGAATTATCTAAAAAACTAGAGGAAGAATACAAATAATAATGAGACATAAAATTGCTCATAGAAAACTCAATAGAACAGCCGAGCATAGAAAAGCTTTGATTAAAAATATGCTTAATTCTTTAATTAAACATGAGCAAATCCAAACTACATTACCCAAGGCCAAGGAACTAAAAGTGGTTGTAGATAAGATTATAACTTTGGGTAAAAAAAATACTTTAGCATCTAAGAGAATGTTAATCTCAAAACTTCAGGACCAAAACTCTGTTAGGAAATTAACTACCACTCTTTCTAAAAGATATGAAAAAAGAAACGGTGGTTATTCGAGAGTAATAAGAGCTGGTTTTAGGTTTGGTGACAATGCACCAAAAGCTTTTATTGAACTTGTTGATAAAGACTTTAATGCAAAGGGACAAGACTCAGGGCCTTCACAAAAAAAAGTTGAAAACAATACTGAAAAAACAGAGCCAGTAACCCAAGATAAAAAATAATGAAGCTTTATCTGTTAATTGCTTTATTTGGAGCAATTGGCAGTGTTTTCAGATATTCGTTAGTATCAATTACTCCTAAACTATTTTATTTCAATTTTCCTGCTGGAACCTTGATTGTTAATCTTCTAGGATCTTGTTTTATAGGCATGGCTGCTGCTTTGTTTGAAAAAAATATTATTTCACATGATATTAGAGTATATGTTGTTTATGGGTTCTTAGGGGGGTTTACAACTTTCTCCAGTTTTACATTTGAGTTTTTTAATTTAATTAAGAATTCTGATTATATTAATGCTCTAGTTTATTTGTTTTTTTCAATATTTTTAAGCCTATTACTTTTCTTTTCTAGTTATAAGTTTTTTAAAATTTTGTAATGAGCTTTAAATTCAAATCATTTGTGGTTGATAAAGATTTCTCTGATACCAGATTGGATAAATTTTTAAAAATTAAATTAGATAAATTTCCGCAAGCTTTAATTGAAAAAAACTTACGCAAAAAAAATATTTTAGTAAATAAAAAAAAATCAAAAAGTTCATTGAAATTAAGTATTGGTGATACTATTGATATTAAATTTGAAATCAAATTATCAGAAAAAAAAATTATAAATAAAAAAAGGATAGATATTAGAGATATTAATGAGTTAAAAAAAAATATTATTTATGATTGCAAAGATTATATAATTTTAAATAAACCATACGGGTATGCCTCTCAAGATGGAAGAAAAGTTAAAAAAAATATAATAGATATTTTAAACCACGAAGAAAAAAAATTTTATATTGTTCATAGATTAGATATGGAAACCTCGGGTATTATGTTACTGGCCAAAAATAGAGAGTACGCTAAAAAATTTTCTACTCAATTTCAAACAAGGGATATTAAAAAAAAATATTATGCTATTGTAAATGGAAAATTGTCAAAAAATAAAGGTGAAATTGTAACGCAAGAAAAAATTTGTAATAAAGAAGTTGTATCTAAGTCATATTTTGAAGTTAAAAACAAAAACGAAAAATTTACTTTTCTTGAAGTTGAGATTTTAACAGGAAGAAAGCATCAAATAAGAAAACAGTTTTCAGAACTGGGTCACCCAGTAGTAGGAGACCTTAAATATGGGTATATAGACAGCGATACTCAACTTTGTTTGTGCAGTTTCTTTATTGAATTTGAGTATCTTGATAAAGTAAAGAGCTACAATATTAAAGTTCCAAAATTTATGGAAAATTTTATTCAAAAATTTTTTTATAATTTTTAATAATTGCATCTTCAATATTTGACATATTTCCAGTGTTAATGAAGTCATCCATATTTGCAATTCCTTTATCTTTTATTCCGCAGGGTACAATCCCTTCGTAGTTTGATTTATTTACTTTGATATTTAAACAAAAGCCATGAAACGCAACCCATTTTTTCACCCTTATTCCAATTGCTGCTATTTTTTCAATTTCTTCGTTTTTATTCTTAACCCATATTCCGATGTTATTTTTGTCATTAAATGACTCTATTTTATAAAACTTTAAAATATTAATTATCCAATTTTCAATTTTTCTAACAAATTCTCTGATATTTTTTTCTTCTAATTTTATACAAAAATAAACAATTTTTTGACCCTCCCCATGAAATGTCCATTTTCCTCCTCTCGAGGTTTTGTAAAGAGGAAATTTTTTATCATCCAAAAGGTCATAATTGTTTGAGGATGTGCCGCCTGTATATAAATTGGGATGTTCCAATATCCAAACTAAGTTTTTTGCAGAACCATTTTGTATATCCTGAACTCTTTTTTCCAAGATTTTTTGTGATTGTATAAAATCAATGGGATTTTTGCTGATTTTGATATCAAATTTCATTATAGATTTAAGATATCAATTTATGTCAAATAATAACCAAAGTACAGATCCCAAAACATTCGAAGTAACCCAGCAAATAATTGATACTTTAATTAAAGAAATTGAAGAAAAAAACATTAACCAAATTAATGATAGATTTGCATTTTTAAACCCTTCAGACTCTGCTGAATTATTATCTAATATCCCAGAAAAATTTAGACTTAAATTATTACTTATTGAGGGTCTCGAGCTGAAACCAGAAACTATTGTAGAATTAAATAATAATCTACAAAAAGATATATTAAATAAGTTACCCGTAGGTGACATAGCTGACATTGTAAATAATTTAGAGTCAGACGATGCTTTGCAGATTGTATCAAATCTCGATGAGACTAAAAAAATTGAAGTTTATGAAAAGATCCCCTCAAAAGATAAAAATTTAATCGAAGAGGTTTTAAAGGCTTATCCTGAAGGTTCTGCTGCAAGAATAATGCAAACTGAGTTTTGTGCAGTACCTAAAAATTGGTCTGTTGGAGAAACTATTGACTACTTAAGAGAAACTGAGGATTTGCCCAAAGAGTTTTTGCAGATATTTGTAGTAGATGAACAAAATAGGCCTCTGGGCGCTTTATCCTCATCACGTGTCTTGAGAAGCCCAAGAGAAAAAAAAATGCAAGCTATTATGGATGAAACACAATTTTTAATTCATGGGGACTGGGATAAAGAGCAGGTAGGTTATTTATTTGAAGAATACAATTTAGTGTCAGCCGGCGTGGTAGATAAAAACAATAAATTGATTGGTATGATCACCGCAGATGACATTTTGACAGTATTAAAAGAGTCTGCCGAGGAAGACGCATTTAAGCTTGCGGGTGTTCAGGATGAGGCAATTTCAGATACCGCAATTCAAGTTACAAAAAAAAGATTCATATGGCTATTAATAAATCTATTTACCGCTGTTGTAGCATCATGCGCTATTGGCTTATTTGATGGGAATATTCAAAAAGTTGTAGCACTGGCAGTTTTGATGCCAATTGTTGCATCGATGGGTGGTAATGCAGCTACCCAAACTTTAACGGTGACTGTAAGATTAATTGCAACAAAAGCTTTGAACGCTGATAATTTATTTAAAGTTATAGGTAAAGAATTTTCAGTTGGTTTTTTAAATGGTATATTGTTTTCATTAATCGCAGGTGTATTTGTTTATTTTTGGTTTTTTGACATTAAACTTTCCATATTAATAGCAGTCTCAATGGTTATTAATATGGCATCAGCCGGTCTTTCAGGTATCGCAATACCAATTGTATTAAATAAATTTAAAATTGACCCTGCTATTGCATCAACAGTTTTTGTAACAACGGTTACAGACGTCGTGGGTTTTGTATCGTTCCTCGGTTTAGCTGGATTTATTTTAGGAATTTAAAAATTATCAATTAATCGTACGCCGTTTGAATAAAATGCGACAAATAAATTTGTATCTTTGTTAATATGGTTTGTTTTTTTAAATGTTTTTAACTTGATCATGTCTAAATAATCAAACTTAACATTTAAATCTTTTAAAATTTTAGAGACTTGTGGTTTCTTTATTTTCATATTCATATTTTTCTTTTTGAAATTTCTTAAAACCTTTATGATATTAGCCGCTTGAATGATGTCTTGATTATTAAGCCTGGAGTTTCTAGAAGACATGGCTAGTCCATTTTTTTCTCTAATAGTTTTGCATTCTATAATTTTGATATTTAATTTGTTAATTTTTATATAGTCTTTTATAACTTGAATTTGTTGATAATCCTTCTTACCAAGATAAACTTTTTTTGCTTTTATAATGTTAAATAATTTATCAATAACTAGTAGCACACCTTTAAAATGACCTTTTCTAAACTTATTTTCCAAAATATTTTCAACCTTTGGAAATTTGTTCTTAGTTTTTTTCCAATTATAAACTTCCGCGAACGTTGGTAGGAATACAAAATTGACACCTAATTTTTTGCATATAGCCAAATCTTTATTTGTATCTTTTGGGTAATTTTTTAAATCTTGCTTATTATTAAATTGTTTGGGATTTATAAAAATACTTACTATCGTTTGGTCATTTTCTTTTATACTTCTTTTTATTAAGCTTTTATGACCATCATGCAAAGAGCCCATAGTTGGGACAAAACCAAACTTTTTAGAGCTGTTGAAAAGCAAATTAATTTCTTTCGATTTTTTTATAACTTTCATTTAAAACTTTAGTATATGATTAAAACAGCTGTTATACCATTAGCAGGTCTTGGCACAAGAATGTTACCTTTAACAAAAGCTTTACCCAAAGAGCTATGGCCACTCGGGGCAAAATCAATACTTGAAGTAATAATAGAAGAATGTCGTGATGCTGGGATTAAAGAATTCGTTTTTGTCATTTCTAAAAAAAAAGAAATAATTAAGAATTATTTTAAAAAAAATACAGCATTAGAAAGGAAAGTAAAAAATAAACCTCATATTCTAAAAAGTTTAAAAAATTTAGAAAAAATTTCTAAAAAAATAAAATTTGTATATCAAAATGAACCTAAGGGACTGGGCCACGCCGTATTGTGTGCTAAAAATTATATAAAATCTAAATATTTCTTATTAGTTTTGCCCGATGATATTATTGCTCAAAAAAATTGCACTAAAGAAATGCTCTTAATAAATAAAAAAAAAAATTCATCAGTTATTGCGCTGAGAAAAGTTTCAAAAGTAGATGTAAACAGATACGGAATAGTTAGCTTTGAAAATAACTCTTCTTTAAAAATATCCAAGATGGTAGAAAAGCCTTCTATTAGTAATTCACCATCAAGGCATGCCATTATAGGTAGATATATATTGGATACATCTATATTTAAAATTTTATCAAAGCAGAAGAGTGGAAAATTAGGTGAAATACAAATTACAGATGCACTTAACGATATGATTAAGCAAAAAGATTTTTACGGCTGTCAATTTAAAGGAAAATATTTAGATTGTGGGACGACTGATGGTTATATAAAATCCTTCATAGAAATTAACAAATAATGAAAATATGTTTTATAGGTACTGGATATGTTGGTTTGGTTTCTGGTGTATTGTTTTCTGACTTTGGCAATCAAGTTATTTGCGTTGATAATAATCAAGATAAAGTAAGTAAACTAAAAAAAGGCATAATACCTATTTTTGAACCTGGGCTTGATGAGTTAGTAAAAAAAAATTATAAGGCAAAAAGATTATCCTTCTCAACTGATATAGACAAATCAATCAAAGACTCTGACATAGTATTTATAGCTGTGGGGACTCCTACCGCAAAAGATGGCGTTTCAGCTGATTTAAAGAATGTTTATGCAGTCGCTAAAATAATTTCAAAAAATATAAACAAATACAAAATCATTATTACCAAATCTACAGTGCCCGTTTGTACAGGAGATGAGGTTGAAAAAATTATTAAATCAAATAATGCCAAATCTAAATTTGATGTAGTTTCAAATCCTGAATTTTTAAGAGAGGGAGAAGCTATTAGGGATTTTAGATACCCAGATAGGGTGGTAATTGGTTCAAATAACCTAAAGAAAACCAAACCTATTTTGGAAAAGCTCTATGATCCTATAATAAAAAAAGGTTCAAAGTTTATTGCCACAACAAGAAGAAGTGCAGAATTAATTAAGTATGCAGCGAATGCTTTTTTAGC
>CBFHHD010000009.1:11410-27661 GCA_965655605.1 Candidatus Pelagibacteraceae bacterium
CTACTAAAATTACTTTTATCAATGAAATTGCAAATTTATGTGAAAAAGTTGGTTCCAATGTTGAGGATATTGCCATGGGCATCGGTACTGACGCTAGAATTGGTTCAAGGTTTTTAAGAGCGGGTCCAGCGTATGGTGGATCTTGCTTCCCAAAAGATACTAAGGCACTAACAAAAATAGGAGATAAATTTAATGTAAATATGTCTGTTGTTAAAACAGTTATAAAGAGCAATGAGAATAGAAAGTTAAAGTTGGCCGATGAAATATTAAAAATGTTGAACAAGGCCAAGGGTAAAAAAGTAGGGTTTTTGGGCGTTACATTTAAAGCTAATACTGACGATATGAGAGATACTCAATGTTTAAAAATCTTTCCTAAGTTATTAAAAAAAGGAGTTAAAATTTCTTATTATGATCCCACTGGCATTAAAGAGGAACTAAAACAATTAGAATTTAAAAAAAGCAGTGATGAAATATTAGTATCAAGTGATTTGGTTGTTATACATACTGAATGGGATGAGTTTAGATCACTTAATTTTAACAAAATAAAAAATAAGAGTATTAAAATTTTTGATATGAGAAATTTATATCAACCTAGTAGTTTTTCAAATAAAAAAATTTCCTACTTTTCTATTGGTAGACCTTCTAGTGATAAATAAGCCCAAAAAATACGAAAAAACCTTAACTAAAGAACAATTAGATCAACCTAAATTTTTTAAAATAATTTTATTAAACGATGATTTTACAACAATGGATTTTGTTGTTAAAATTTTAATAATGTTTTTAAATAAAACCAAAAACCAAGCTATTGAGCTTATGCTTAAAGTTCATAACGATGGATCTGCAGTATGCGGAATTTATCCAGAAGATATAGCAAAGACAATTAGAGAAAAAATTTCTAATTATTCAAGAGTTAACAAACAACCTTTAAAATGTATAATTAAATAATCATGGCAACATTTACTAAATCTTTGGAACAATCAATTTCGAATGCTTTTTCTATTGCTACTGAAAAAAATCATCAATACGTAACTTTGGAACATCTTCTTTTTTCACTTTTAGATGAAGAAGACGCTCAAAATGTAATGAAAGCTTGTAGCGTTGATATAAATTTATTAAGAGAAAATTTAGAGCATTACATAGATAATGAACTTGATAATATTGTTAATTCTGAAAAATTAATAGAACCACAGCCAACTGCTGGTTTTCAAAGGGTTATACAAAGATCAATCGTTCATGTGCAGTCCTCTGGAAAATCAGAAGTAACTGGTGCAAATATATTAGTATCTTTGTTTGCAGAAAGAGAAAGTCATGCAACATATTTCTTACAAGAGCAGGAAGTTACAAGATATGATGTAGTAAATTTTATTTCTCACGGTATTACAAAAATTGAAAACTTTTCTTACTCTGAAAACTTTGAGCCAAACCAGAAAATTGGTACAAAATCTGTAGAGCAAACTGCACTTGATAATTTTTGTATTAATTTAAATTTGAAAGCTTCAGAAAATAAGATCGACACCTTAATTGGAAGGAATGAAGAAGTTGATCGTATGACACAAATTTTGTGCAGAAGAACAAAAAATAATCCTTTGCTAGTTGGGGACCCCGGTGTTGGAAAAACAGCAATAGTTGAGGGTTTGGCTAAAAGAATATTTAACAAAGACGTGCCTGAGCCTTTGCAAAATTCAACTATATTCTCTTTAGATCTTGGTACTCTATTAGCTGGAACCAGGTACAGGGGAGATTTTGAGGAACGTTTGAAATCAATAATGAATGAGATTGAAAAAAATAATGATTACATCTTGTTTATAGATGAAATTCACACACTAATTGGAGCTGGTACTACGAGTGGAAATTCAATGGATGCTGCAAATATGTTAAAGCCTGCTCTACAATCTGGTAAAATTAAATGCATTGGATCAACAACATTTACTGAATACAGGTCGAATTTCGAAAAAGACAGAGCATTACAAAGAAGATTTCAAAAAATAGATGTTTCAGAACCCTCTATTGAAGAGGCGTATAAAATAATGTTTGGTGTAAGAACAAAGTATGAGGAGTTTCATAATGTTAAATATAGTGATGAAGCGATCAAAGCTTCAGTTGATTTATCCTCAAAATACATAGGTAACAAAAGACTTCCAGATAAATCTATTGATATTTTAGATGAATTGGGCGCTTTTGAAAAACTTAAATTAAAAGATCAAAAGAAATCATTATTAAATGAAAATGATGTAGAGCAAGTGGTAGCCAAAATTACAAAAATACCTGAGAAGAGCATTACCGCCAACGACAGATATTACTTAAAAGATTTAGATAAAAATTTAAAAAGATTAATATATGGTCAAGACCATGCAGTAGATGCGTTGTGTTCATCAATTAAATTATCAAGATCTGGCTTAAGAAGTTCTGAAAAAACGATAGGTAATTATTTGTTTAATGGTCCAACGGGAGTAGGGAAGACAGAGTTGGCTAAACAGTTATCTAAAATTCTTGGAATAGAGCTTGTTAGATTTGATATGTCTGAATTTAGTGAAAAACATACAATATCAAAGTTGATCGGATCACCCCCAGGCTATGTTGGTTTTGATCAAGGTGGGCAACTTTCTGAGTCTATAGAAAAAAACCCATACTGCGTATTATTAATTGATGAAATTGAAAAAGCTCATCCTGATGTATTTAATATTTTACTTCAGATAATGGATTATGGAAAATTAAAAGATCAAAATGGAAAAAATATTGATTTTAGAAATGTAATTTTAATTTTAACAAGCAACATTGGAGCTGCAGAACTTGAAAAGGATATGGTGGGTTTTGCAAATAAAAAAAATGATAAAATTGATCAAAGCACAATCAATAAAGTTTTTAGTCCTGAGTTTAGAAATAGATTAGACTCTATTATCAGCTTTAATAGATTGGACAGATCAATTATTGGTCAAATCGTAAACAAATTCATTCTTGAACTTGAGACTCAATTAAATGCTAGAGATGTTGTTATAGAGCTTTCAGATAAGGCAAACAGTCTTATTTGTAAAAAAGGCTATTCGGAAACAATGGGCGCAAGACCAATAGCAAAATATATCGATGAAAATATTAAAAAACATCTAGCGAATGAAATAATTCATGGAAAACTTGTTGATGGTGGACATGTAAAAGTCGATGTTCAAAATGATGAAATGTGCTTTCAGTTCAAAAAATTTTCAAAATCTGAAAAAATTGAAAAAGTACTAGGAAAAAATTAAACCTCAAATATCGAGTCCAGCTCAACAGCTGCATTTAATGGTAAGCTGTTTGTGCTAACAACAGCCCTAGCATGTTTGCCCTTGTCGCCGAAAACACTAACCATTAGATCTGATGCAGTATTTAGTAGTTTTGGATGGTTAGAATATTTATCTATACAGTTATAGTAGCCAATAATTTTTACACATTTTTTTACTTTATTTAAATTACCTAGGTGCTTATTAAGTTGTCCCAAAATATTGATCGAAGCTATTTTCGTTGCCCTTTCAGCTTCTGTATCTGATAAATCATCTCCTATCTTTCCGCATATCATTTTTCCATTCGTATCTATTGGTAATTGCCCAGATATAAAAAGTAAATTACCTGATTTATTGATTGCTAGATAATTTCCAACTGGATCAGGTGGATTTGGCAACTCTATCGATAACTTTTTCAGCTTTTCTTCAATCAACATTTAATTTTTTCTTTTTTGTTGTTTTGGTCTTTTTTGCTTTCTTAGTTTTTTTTACTTTTTTCCCTTTTTTTTGAGCGTCATATTCCAATCTTTTGTCTATATAAACCAACGCCTCTTCCATCGTGATATCACTTGGATCTTTTTCATCCGGGATAGTTGCATTTATAGTTTTATATTTAATGTATGGGCCGAATTGACCTTTCATAACTTTCACAGGCTTTTTGTCTTCAGGGTGTTCTCCTAAATTTTTAATTTCATTTGAAGACCTTCTTCCAGGTTTTGCTTCAGCAATTAGAGTGATAGCCTTGTTAATCCCTATAGAAAAAATATCTTCAGGAGATTCTAAAGTTGCTGACTTGGTAGTGCATTTTACGTAAGGACCATATCTACCATTATTTAAGATTATATCTTCATTGTTTTCTGGATACTTTCCTAATACTTTTGGCAAGTTAGATAAAAATTTTGCCTTATCTAAGTCAACTTCATCTGGAGCTATACCTTTCGGTATTGAAAAATTTTTCATTTCTTTTTCTTCATTCCCAACTTGTATGTAAGGACCAAAACGACCTTTCTTTAACATAATTTTTTTGCCCTCATCAGTTTCACCAATTTCTTTTGGCTCTGACATAAAGGTTTCTTGTGCAGCCTTTATTTTTGATAAAGGTCTTGTAAATTTACATTCTGGATATTTTGAACATCCAATAAATGCTCCAAACCTTCCTACCTTTAGACTCAATTCTCCTCCACATTGACAGCCTCTTGAAATATTACCACCGTCGTCTTTGTCGAATATAATTTCAGCTAGACTTTCATTTAACATGTCTAATATTGCTCTTGTTCTTAGTTCTTTAACCTCATTGACACTTGAATTAAATTGGTCCCAAAATTCACTCAGAACCTTAATCCAATCTATTTTACCTGACGTTATATCGTCTAACCTATCTTCTAATTTTGCTGTAAAATTGTAATCAACATATTTATTAAAAAGTTTGTTTAAAAATGCTGTAATCAATTTACCTCTGTCTGTTGGGATAAATTTTTTGTTTATAAGCTCAACATAATTTCTAGTAGAAAGTACTGATATTATACTTGCGTAAGTTGAGGGCCTTCCAATTCCAAGCTCTTCAAGGTTTTTCACAAGACTTGCTTCACTAAATCTTGGCGGCGGGTTTGTAAAATGTTGCTCATCAACAATTTTATTAATATCCAATTCATCACCGTCATTTACGTTAGGTAAGATTTTTTCATCTTCATCATTATCATCTTTCTTTTCATCTTCTTCTTTTGTCTCCTGATACAGCTTTAAATATCCATCAAATGTTTGTATTGAACCATTAGCTCTAAACATTATTGTGTTATTAGCATTAGATATATCTATTGATGTACGCTCAAATTCTGCAGATTCCATTTGTGAGGAAACAGTTCGATTCCATATCAATTCATATAATCTCATTTGATCACGATCTAAGATTGATTTTAGTGATGACGGGTTTCTGACAATGTCCGTAGGTCTAATTGCTTCGTGTGCCTCTTGAGCATTTTTTGCTTTTTTTCCACTATAATTTCTTGCTTCAGCGGGCAAATACTCGTTTCCAATTTCATTTTGTATATAATCCCTACAGGTTTGAAGAGCTTCATTTGAAATTTGCGTTCCATCTGTTCTCATGTAAGTGATTAAGCCAACTGTTTCACCCTCTATTTCAAAACCCTGATAAAGTCTTTGGGCAACTTGCATAGTTCTTGATGCACTAAAACCCAATTTTTTTGAAGCCTCTTGCTGCATAGTCGAAGTTGTAAATGGTGCATAAGGATTTCTTTTATAAGGTTTTTTTTCTATCTTTGTTATTTGATAACTATGTTTTTTAATTTCATCTACAGCCTCTTTGGTTTGCTTTTCGTTTTTAAAATAAAATTTATCAACTTTTTCAGAGTTAAATAAAAATATTTTAGAACTCAGATCTTTGTTATCCTTAACTTTAAAAACTGATTGAATACTCCAATATTCTTCTGGGATAAAAAGCTCTATTTCATTTTCTCTTTCAACAATTAATTTTAATGCTACAGATTGAACTCTGCCTGCAGATTTGGAACCAGGTAGCTTTGTCCATAGAATAGGGGAGATATTAAATCCGACAAGGTAATCTAAAGCTCTCCTTGCCATATAGGCATCCACAAGCTCATTGTTTATTTCTCTTGGGTTATCAATTCCATTTTTTACTGCTTTTTTTGTAATTTCATTAAACACTACTCTCTCAACTTTCTTATCTTTGAGAAGTTTTTTGTCATCAAGTATATTTTTAACATGCCATGCTATAGCCTCACCTTCACGGTCAGGGTCAGTTGCTAAAATTATTTTACTAGCATCTTTGGCTGCATCATAAATTTCTTTTAAAGGTTTTTTTGATCCCGGATCAATTTCCCACGTCATATTAAAATTGTTTTCTGTATCTACTGAACCATTTTTCGAAGGCAAGTCTCTAACATGCCCATAGCTCGCTAATACTATGTAATCAGAACCAAGATATTTATTAATGGTTTTCGCTTTTGCAGGACTTTCAACAATAACTAAATTCATTAAAAAATTTACTGTCAAATATAAAGGTAGTTGTCAATTTTAAGTTTTGCTTCAATAATAAAAAGTGAGGTTTTATTTAGTTTTTATTTTACCTTCTTCGCCAGTGATCAATCTTTTTATATTATCTCTGTGAGTGTAAATACTAAAAACCGTAAAGAAAAACATTAATAATGTTAACTCATAACTGTAAAAAAATAATGAAACCAATAAAGTTATAAAAAAAGCAATTAAAGCAGACAATGAAGAAATTTTAAATACTTTTGCAACTACCCCCCACGAAACAATAAACACAAAAAACAAAACATAATTGATAACAAGTATCCCGCCAATAAAAGTTGCAACACCTTTGCCACCTTTAAATTTTAACCATACTGGAAATATGTGAGCTAAGTATACAATTAAAAATGATAATAATGCATAATCTTGAAAAAATTTATTTGTTATAAGAACTGCAATGCTACCTTTGCCAATATCAGATAATAAAGTGTAAGCTGCTAAGTGCTTATTACCAGAACGAAGTACGTTGGTTGCTCCAATGTTACCTGATCCAATTTTTCTTATGTCACCTAGGCCAGAAATTTTTGTATAAATTAATCCAAATGGAACACTGCCTAGTAGATAAGAATAAAAAATTACAATTCCAATTTCCATTAAATTTCAAAAACTAATTTTCCATTAAGAAAAGTTTTTTCAACTTTTCCCTGAAGCTTCCTACCTTCAATTGCAGTATTCTTAGATTTTGATTGTAACTGATCCCTTTTCACAACCCAGGGTTTATCTAGATCAATAATAGCGATGTCTGCAGGCATACCTTTTTCTAGTGACCCAGCTTTTACACCAAAGATTTTCGCAGGATTTTCTGTAATACATTTGATAATTGTATTAAGTTCAAGGTTTCCATTGTGATATTGCTCTAAGGCTAAAGACAAAAAGGTTTCTACGCCTGATGCGCCAACTGCACATTTTTGAAAAGTTAGACGTTTTGACTCTTCGTCCTCAGGTTTATGGTCTGAAACAATTATATCAATTACACTTTCTTTAATTCCGTTAATCAGACCCAATCTATCTTGTTCAGTTCTAAGCGGTGGCGATAGTTTGAGGAAGGTTCTAAATTCTCCTATGTCATTTTCATTTAATGATAAATGGTTGATAGAAACGCCCGAAGTAAAATTTAAATTTTCACTTTTTGATTTTTTAATTATTTCAACAGATTTTTCAGAAGACAATTGTGATATATGGTAGCTGGTATTATATTGTTCCAGTAATCTTAAATCTCTTTCAATAATAATATGCTCCGCATATTCTGGAATTCCTTTAAGACCCAATTTAGTTGCTATTAAACCGTCATTAACAACTCCATTTTTGGATAATTCGTTATCTTGTGGAAACTGAATAACCAAGGCATCTTGGTTTTTTGCATAATTAAAAATTTTATCCATTACTGCATTATCTTGAACGCACTTTAATCCATCAGTGAAACCTTTAGCCCCACTTATTTTCAGCAAACCAAATTCAGAAATTTCTTTTCCATCAATATTTCTTGTTAAACTTGCCAATGGATGTATATTGATTAAAGATTTGTCTCTTGCTCTTCTTTTAATAAAATCAAAAGTAGATACATTATCTACAATTGGATCTGTGTTTGGCATTGTTACAACTGATGTAACTCCACCAGATATTGCTGCTTGACTTAATGTACGGTAGTTTTCTTTATATTCGTAGCCAGGTTCACCTACAAATACTCTTCCATCAATAATTCCTGGTATGGCTATCTTATTACTGCAATCATAAACTTTTGCATCACCAATATTATCTTTGGTTACTTCTTTTCCTGACGAGATAATTATGCCGTTGTCATCAATTAAAATTCCACCAATTCCGTCTACATTGTTTTTTGTATCAATAATTCTTGCATTAATAATTGCTGTTTTCATGATTGTTGTTCCATTAATATTTTTAAACAAGCCATTCTTACGGCTACACCCATTTCCACTTGCTCAACAATAATACTTCTATTGATGTCATCAGCTAAAGTGGCGTCAATTTCAATTCCTCTGTTCATTGGACCAGGGTGCATTATCAAAGCATTATCTTTGGCATGTTTAATTTTTTTATAATCAAGGGCAAAAAATTCATAATATTCTCTTGTTGAAGGAATATAAGATCCATCCATTCTCTCTAGCTGCATTCTTAGCATCATAATAATATCAACATCTTTTAAGCCATCTTCCATATTTGTGTAAACCTTAACTCCAAATTTACTAATATCTTTTGGTAGGAGTGTGCTAGGTGCTATAACTCTTACTTCAGCTCCCATCATCGTTAAAAGATAAATATTTGATCTTGCTACTCTTGAATGCATGATGTCACCACATATTGCAATCTTGAGACCTTCAATTTTTCCAATCTTCATTTTTATAGTCATCGCATCTAGTAAAGCTTGAGTAGGGTGCTCTCTCCAACCATCACCAGCGTTTATAACTGAGCAATTCACTTTTCTAGACAGTAGGTTTGCTGCTCCAGAATCTCCATGTCTTATTACCAGTATATCTGGATGCATCGCATTTAAAGTCATTGCAGTATCTATTAAAGTTTCTCCTTTTTTTATTGCCGAATTGGAAACATTCATGTTCATCACATCTGCACCCAACCTTTTTCCAGCTAATTCAAAAGATGATAGAGTTCTTGTAGAGCTTTCAAAGAACAAATTAATTTGAGTTTTTCCTTTTAGAAGACCGAGTTTCTTATTTTCTTTTCTATTAAGTTCAACGAAAGTCTGGCTTTCATTTAAGATGTGTACAATTTCGGGAATAGATAAATCCTGAATACCTAGAAGGTGCTTCTTATTATATTTAACAGCTTGTTTGGTTTTAAATAAAGCCACTAAAACCAGTCCTATAGGGTTATTTAACTAATTAAGCAAGTTATTTATTCATAAAATCTAAATAGCCTTGCAATATGAATGCGGCCGCATGTTTATCTAAATTTTTAGATTTTGTTGATGAGTTGATATCTAAATCACCAAGTATATTGAACGCACCCTCGCTGGACAAACGCTCGTCCCAAAGTGTTATGGGAATTCTTGTTACTTGTGAAATATTTTGTGCAAAATCTTTTGCTGATTGAGATCTAGGACCAGATGTGCCATCCATATTGATTGGATTACCAATCACAATACCCTTAACATCATAGTTCATAATTATTTTATTTAGATCTTGAATAAATTTTTTAAACTTTTTAATTACAATTATTTCTAAAGGTGTTGCTATTTTTTGACTTGGATCACTGATTGATATGCCAACGTTTTTTTTACCAGGATCTATACCTAATAATCTAGAATTTTTTCCAATTTTTTTTGGGAAGTCTTCGTTTTCGCAAAGGTTGATAGTTTCCATTAAAGTGTTACTTTACCGCAAATTTTAACAAAGTCTAATGCCAATTACCAAAGATACAGTTAAGAAAATTTCTAAACTCTCTAGAATTGCTTCAAATGAAAAGTTTGAAGAGAATATGATCAAGGATCTAAATTCTATTTTAAAATTTGTTGATCAGCTAAATGAAGTGAATATCGATAATGTCGAGCCTTTGGCATCCACTGTTGAGCAAGAATTGGTTAAAAGGGAAGATGAAGTTAAGCTTATGAATGAAAAAAAAGAGATTTTATCTAATTCACCTTCTGAAAATGAAAACTTTTATGTAGTACCAAAGGTTATTGAGTAATGAGTGAAATTTATCAATTATCACTTTGTGAACTAGTAGAAAACATTAAATCAAAAAAAATTTCGTGTGAAGAAGCTACAAAATCTTATGTAGACAGAGCAAAAAAATCAAAAAAATTAAATTGTTTTATTGAAGAGACTTTCCAAGAAGCCATTAACAAATCTAAAGTTCAAAATGATAAAATTGACAATAATAAAAAATTATTTGGAGCGCCAATTGCTGTAAAAGATTTATTTTGTACAAAAGGGATACAAACTACAGCGTCTAGTAAAATGCTTGAGGGTTTCAAACCAGAATACGAGTCTACAGTGACATCTAAACTTTGGTACGAAGGAGCTAATTTGCTTGGAAAATTAAATTGCGATGAGTATGCAATGGGGTCATCAAATGAAACAAGTTATTTTGGGGATGTTATTAACCCATATAGAAATGACAAAGACTTGGTTCCTGGAGGTTCTTCAGGAGGCTCAGCCTCTGCAGTTGCTGCAAACCTTACGTCAGCAACCGTTGGTACCGATACTGGAGGTTCAATTAGACAGCCTGCATCATTTACAGGTACAGTAGGATTAAAACCTACTTACGGTAGATGCTCTAGATGGGGTATTGTTGCTTTTGCATCCTCTCTTGATCAAGCTGGGCCTATGACCAAAGATGTTAAGGATTCATCTTTAATGATGGAAGTTATTTCTGGTTATGACAACAAAGACTCCACCTCAGCTCAGAAAAAAGAAGAGTCTTTTAGTCAAAATTTAAAACAAGACATCAAAGGCCTGAAAATTGGAATTCCAAAAGAATATAAAATTGATGGAATGTCCCAAGAAATAATAGATTTGTGGGACAAGGGTATTGAGACTGTTAAATCCTTGGGCTGTGAAATAAAAGAAATTTCACTCCCACATACTAAGTACGCACTTCCTACTTATTATATAATTGCTCCTGCAGAAGCTTCATCAAATTTAGCGAGATATGATGGGGTGAAATATGGATTTAGAGCCGAGGGTAAAGATTTAATAGAAATGTATGAAAACACTAGATCTATGGGATTTGGTGATGAGGTAAAAAGAAGAATTTTAATAGGAACATACGTTTTGTCATCAGGATATTACGACGCTTACTATTTAAAAGCTCAAAAAGTAAGGCGATTGATTAAAAACGATTTTGATGAAGCTTTTAAAACTGTAGATACAATTTTAACACCAACGACACCATCTTCTGCCTTTGCAGTTGGTGAAAATATTAATGACCCAATTTCAATGTATTTAAACGATGTTCTAACAGTTCCCGTTAACTTAGCTGGTTTACCTGCGATATCTATCCCAGCTGGATATGACAAAAACAATTTACCACTTGGCCTACAAATCATTGGTAAATCTTTTGATGAGCAGACAATTTTAAATAATGCTTATGCAATTGAACAAGTTATAAATTTTAAACCCAATGTTAAAGATTGGTGGATATGATGGCTGATAAAGAATTTGATTATTATCTAAGGGGTGAAAAAGGGGAATACGAAGTTGTTATTGGATTAGAAGTCCATGCTCAAGTTCTTTCAGAGTCTAAACTGTTTTCACCATCTTCAACCAAATTTGGATCAGAGCCAAATACACAGGTGAGCCTAGTAGATGCAGCAATGCCAGGAATGTTACCTGTAATAAATAAATTTTGTATAGAACAGGCCGTAAAAACTGGATTAGGTTTAAATGCAAAAATTAATACCTTTTCAAAATTTGACCGAAAAAATTATTTTTATGCAGATCTTCCTCAAGGCTACCAAATATCTCAATTTAAGCACCCAATAGTTGGTGAGGGAAAAGTTATATTAGACATGCCTTACGGAACCAAAGAAGTTGAAATTGAAAGACTTCACCTTGAGCAAGATGCAGGTAAAAGTATTCACGATCAAGATCCCAAATGCTCTCTTGTTGATTTGAATAGATCTGGAATTGCTCTAATGGAAATAGTTAGCAAACCAGATTTAAGATCACCCAGTGAAGTTGGGGCTTATATAAAAAAATTAAGATCAATTATGAGATATCTAAATACTTGTGATGGAAATATGGAGCAAGGCTCATTAAGAGCAGATGTAAATGTTTCTATACGACTTAAAGGTAGCAGTGATCTTGGAACAAGATGTGAGATTAAAAATGTTAATTCAATTAAATTTATGCAGCAAGCAATTGATTATGAGGCTCGTAGACAAATTGAGTTGGTGGAAGAAGGCAAAACTGTTGACCAAGAAACACGATTATTTGATACCAAAAAACACGAGACAAGATCAATGAGAAGCAAAGAGGATGCACATGATTATAGATACTTTCCAGACCCTGACTTGTTACCATTAGAATTGGATAGCGGTTATATTGAAAGTTTAAAAAAAGATTTGCCAGAACTTCCAGATCAAAAAAAAGAAAGATTAATAAATGAGTTCAAACTTTCAAATTATGAAGCAAGTGTCATTATCTATGATCAAGCGGTTTCTTCATATTACGAAGAGGTGGCTAAAAACTCTGATTACAAGCTAGCAGCAACTTGGTTGATGGGTGATTTGTTTGCAAGCCTCAATAAAGAAGGCAAAGACATTACTGAAAGTCCTGTGAGCGCTGTTAATTTAGCAAAAATGATTAATTTAATTAAAGACGGTACAATTTCTGGAAAAATTGCAAAGACAGTTTTTGAAGAAATGATCAAAAGCGACGGTGATCCAAGTAAAATTGTAGAGGAGAAAGGTTTGAAACAAACCTCTGATCCAAAAGAAATCGAAGGTATTATCGAAAATGTATTATCAAATAATCAAGATAAGGTAGAGCAGTACAAATCTGGAAAAGACAAACTATTTGGGTTTTTTGTTGGTCAGGTTATGAAAGAAATGAAGGGTAAAGGTAACCCCCAAATGATTAACGATATTTTAAAAGATAAATTAAAATAATTACAAATGTCTGGAAATTTTTTACTCAATGAAAAACTTGAGAAATATATTTACGAACATGGTGTTAATGAAAGTCATGTAGAAAAAGAACTTAGAGAATATAATAATAAAGAACATAGCAAATCAGCTCATTTACAAATTTCAGCAGAGCAATCTGAGTTTCTCAAACTGATTATAAAAATTGGTAACTATAAAAATATATTAGAACTCGGTACCTACCTTGGTTACAGCGCATTATCTATGGCATTAGCTACTAATGGCATGGTCACCACTATAGATAAAGACGCTAAAACCAACAAAATTGCACATAATTTTTGGCAAAAGGCTGGAGTAGAAAATAAAATAAAAGCTATTGAGGGTGTTGGTCTTAATGAATTGGACCAGCTAAACCGGGGTTTTGATTTTATATTCGTTGATGCTGATAAAACGAACTACATAGGATATTACGAAAAGTGTAAAAAACTTGTCACTGAAAATGGTGTAATTGCTTTCGATAACGTTCTTTGGAAGGGAAAAGTTTCTGAAGATACAAGCGATCCAAAAGTACAAAAGATAATAGAGTTTAACACTTATGTAAAAGATGATAATTATTTTGAAATCTCATTAATTTCCATAGGCGATGGAATAATGTTATGCAAAAAGAAAAATACGACATAGTTAGTTTTTATAAATTTTGTTCAATCGATGCTGTTGAAGAATTAAGAGTTAAATTTAAGAAAAATTTAACAGATCATTCTTTAAAAGGAACGGTTATTCTTTCACCGGAAGGTATTAATGGAACTGTAGCTGGACCTGTTGGTTTTTTTAATCAATTTTCAAATTTTACAAAATCTGTTTTAAATATAAATGATTTTGATGTTTCAAACTCATCATGCTCAAATTTTATACCATTCAATAAACCTAAAGTTAAAATCAAAAAAGAAGTGGTTCCAATTGAAACAAAAACAAAAGTACGTAATCAAAAACATTTAAACCCAAGAGAATGGGATAAATTTATTAATCAAGAGGATGTCCTTCTTGTTGATGTGAGAAAATCATTTGAATATGAACTTGGATCATTTCACCAAGCTATAAACCCTAATCTCAATAGTTTTAGAGAATTTAAAGAATATTTTTCAAAAGATTTTGTAAGAAAAAACAATAAGAAGCTAGCAATATTTTGTACAGGTGGAATAAGGTGTGAAAAAGCTGCCGATCATTTGAATTCACTTGGCATGGATGAGGTTTATCAACTTGAAGGTGGAATTTTAAATTATTTAGATAATACAAGTGAGGAACAAAGCAAGTGGAATGGTGAATGCTATGTTTTTGATCGACGCGTTTCTGTAAAACATGGATCACAACAGGGTAGCTATTCAATGTGCTATGGTTGCTGGTTACCTATGAGTAAAGAAGATAAAAATTCTGATAAATATATAGACGGCGTTTCTTGTCCAAGATGTCATGATAAACTGACATATGATCAAAAAAAAAGATTTGCAATGAGGCAATATAATATTAAAAATAACAAATAATGATTGATAATATTCCAAATTCAAAAATAGTTCATAGGGTTGACGGAAAGTTTTATGAAAAAGATATTACGGAATTTTTTACAGGTAAAAATGTTGTAGCTTTTGCTTTGCCTGGTGCATTTACACCTACATGTTCAAATTATCATGTCCCTGCTTACGAAGAAGAATTTGATAACCTAAAAGCTTTAGGTGTTGAGGAAGTTTATTGTATCAGTATGAACGATCCTTTTGTTCTTGAAAAGTGGCAGGAAATTTCTGGTGTAAAAAAAATTAAATTTATTCCAGATGGAAACGGCAATTTTACCAAAGATATGAATATGGTATCTGATAGGAGTGCGTCAGGTATGGGTCCACGATCTTTTAGGTATTCAATGTATGTTGAAGATGGGAAGATTATAAAAATTTTCAAAGATGAAAATGGAAAATTTGATGTAAGTGATCCCAAGACTATGTTGAACTTTCTTAAAGAAAGAAGTTAGTGATTACTAGAAAATCATTTACGAGACCCGTCACAAAAACATCAAACCCCCAACCTAAAGACAGACAATCAAAAGATTGGTTAATATGGGCTGCTTGGGCTGATAGAATTACATTTGAAGATATAAAGAGAGAAACCGGCAAATCAGAAGCTGAAGTGATTAAAATCATGCGCTCCACTTTGAAACCTGGCTCCTTTAGGCTATGGAGGAAGCGTGTTCACACCAAATCAATTAAAAATCTTAAAAAATTTAAAGAAGATCGTAAAAATATAAGAGACAAATCTTATAAAAACTACTTCTAGTTGTATAAAAGTAGCGAATCTGCTACATAAAAGCATGTTTATGCGAATCATTCTTAACAGTGTTGACAATGAGAATCATTCGCATAAAAAAGCTGAGAATATAGAATCAAATTTTAAGGAGATATAGATAACGTAATGACTGAGTTAGTGACCCCATTTTTAAGTTCTTTTTTTATAATTTTACGTGAAGGTTTTGAAGCAATGTTAATTGCAATGTTAGTGTTTATGTTTTTAGACAAAATGAATGCAAGACATCAAAGGCCTGCAGTATTTTGGGGTATGGGCGCAGGAGTAGTGGTGTCATTATTTATTGCAGTAGGTTTTAAAAAAATTCACGGTTTAACTGGTGCTCACGAAGAGCTATTTGAAGGTAGTGTCATGTTAATTGCATCAGGTATGTTAGCTTACTGCGCACTGTTTTGTCATAATGCAAAAGAGCATGTTGAAGGCAAAGTTGATAAGGCAATTGACTCAGGAAAAACTTGGTTATTATCTTTCACAGTATTTTTGGCTATCGTAAGAGAAGGTTTTGAAGTTGTATTATTTTATGCAGCATTATTTTCAACTGGTGTACAAAGCACAAATGCAGTGGTAACGGGTGCAATTATTGGACTTTTAGCTTTAATTGTTTCTTACTACGGGCTAAGTCGTTTAACTAAAATTATTCCTATTGGTGTATTTTTTAGAGCATCAGCAGTATTCTTAATGGTTATGTCAGCTTACTTTGGTTACGAAGGTGTACACGAAGTAGTTGAAGGCCTTGAAGAATTAAAAGTTTTATAAAAAATTAACTTTAAATTTATTTAATTTTAACTAAATTAAATTTTAGTAATTAATAACTAACAAGGAGAAAAATGAGTACTGAGTATAAAAAGTCAAATGGTAACGGCAAATGTCCAGTGATGCATGGTGCATTAACTGAAAGTGGAGACACACCAACAGCGTGGTGGCCAAATAATTTAAATTTAGATATTCTTCACCAGCATGACACAAAAACAAATCCAATGGATGAAGGTTATGATTACAAAAAAGAAGTTAAAAAAT
>CBFHHD010000010.1:0-10630 GCA_965655605.1 Candidatus Pelagibacteraceae bacterium
ATTTAAATCCATTGTTATTCAATTGAGCCATTAATTTTACAAAAAATGGTACATCTTTTTTTCTAACTCGTTTTTCAAAAATTGTAAGAATAGCTTTGCCTTTAGTGGTTTGAATAAAATAATTTGTATTTTCAATACCCTCTTTGATACCAGAGAATTTCTTTAACTTTCCAAAATTATATGTGCTTAATATTTTATTAATTTCTTGATAGGATAATTTAGTAAATACTGCCATTTTTTTCTTTAAATTTTAATAAATTTGAATATTAAAACATAAATATATGAGTGATAAAGTTAAACAACCAATTAAAGTAAATCTTGATAAAGATCGTGTTTATTTTTGGTGTACATGTGGGTTATCAGAAAAGCAACCAATGTGCGACGGATCTCATAAAAATAAATCTGATAAAAAATCTCAAAGTTTTAGAGTAGAAGAAACAAAAGATTATTTTTTATGCACATGTAAAAATACTAAGAATCCCCCATATTGTGATGGTTCTCACAACTCTTAAGGTTCAATCTATAATTTTAATTTTGTGATTGAGTTTTTTAGTTTTCCTAAATTAACTTCTTCTTGCTTTTTTGGATCCAGGTTTTCTGTCAAAACTTTTTCTACAGTTTTTAAGGCGACTTCAGTTGCAATTTTTTTCACTTGGTAGATTGCATCGTTTTTACTTTGTTCAATTTTACTAAAAGCTGCTTTTTCTTTATTTTCTAAGACCAGTTTCATTTTTTCTAAATTTGCCGCAACTTCATCGTCACTAATTTTTTGAGCTTTTAATAAAATATTTGAATTTTCCTCTCCTGATTTCTCAAGTTTTTTTTGTGCTTGAGCAAGTAACTTTTCACTTTCTACTTTTAAATTTTCAGAATTGCCAATTTTTGCTTTAATATCATTAATCTTGCTATCCAATTGATCTATCACTAGTTGAGGTACTTTTTTATATACCAGAAGTATCACAAATAAAAAAAACGAAACACCAGACCAGAAAGCTGCATCAAACATTTAGTTCAAATCTCCCATTCTTTTTTTGCTTATCGTGTCGATGTTTTTGATCAAAGTATTGCTATCAATTGTATCTTTTAAAGATAGCTCGTTAAGTAGCTCATTAGAAATTTCATTAGCAATTATTTTAATTTGATCTATTGATTTTGACTTGAAATCATTAATTTCTTGTTCTGCTTTAGATGTAAGATCGCTAATCTTTTTATCAAGTTCAGATTTTTTTTTATCAAACTCTATATTTAGTTTTTTTCGTCCATTTAAGATTATCTCTTGGGCTTCTTTCTTTGAATTTATTATAAATTCTTCATATTCTTTATTTAATTTCTCTGTTTGCTGGGACAAGCTTTTAGCTTCATCTAACAGATCACTTACATAATCATTTCTTTGCTCTATGCTTTCTGAAAGTCTAGGGAAAACTATTTTCGAAATAATTAAATATAAAAATCCGAAAGTTATAATTAACCAAAATATTTGTGGAATCCAAACATCAGGATTTAGTTGTGGCATTCCACTACTTTCAGCCGCGTAGGCTTCAGTAGTGGCTAATCCCACAAATAATATAAAAGCTCTTAACATTAATATTAATTTAAAATGCGAATAAAATAATAAATGCAAGAACCAATCCAAATAAACCAGTTGCTTCTGCTAATGCAAAACCTAGTAATAAATTTGGAAATTGTTTTTGTGCCGCAGATGGATTTCTAATTGCTGCTGATAAAAAGTTACCGAAAATATTTCCGATACCCAATCCAGCCCCAATAAGTGCTAATGATGCCAATCCAGCTCCGATCATTTTTGCTGCTTCTAGTTCCATTTTTTTTCTCCTTTGTTTAAAAGTTAATGTAAGTTGAGCGCATCATTCAAATAGATGCACGATAAAATTGCAAAAACATAAGCCTGCAAGAATGCAACTAATACTTCCAAGCCAGTTAACGCAACAGAAAATCCTAGTGGCAACCAGCCACCAATCAAACCTAAGCTTACTACAAATCCTCCAAATACCTTAAGTACTGCGTGACCTGCCATCATATTGGCAAATAGTCTTACAGATAGGCTTATAGGTCTACTAAGGTATGATACAATTTCAATTATAATAATTAATGGTAGCAATACTGCTGGTGCGCCCGAAGGAGCAAATAATTTTAAAAAACCAAAACCATGTTTAACAAAACCAACTATTGTAACTCCAATAAATACAAATGCTGCTAAAGCAAAGGTTACTATAATGTGGCTTGTTACTGTGAAAGAATAAGGAATCATTCCAATCATATTGCAAAATAAAATGAACAAAAATAGAGTTAAAATAAACGGAAAAAAGGGCCTTGCTTTAGATCCGGCAGTTTCTGAAATCATTTTCGCAACAAATTCATAAGTCATCTCAGATATAAATTGCATTCTAGATGGTATTAGAGACTTTTTTTGAGTTGCTAAAATAAATATTAAAGACACTGAAATAACTGATATTGCCATAAAAAGACTAGAGTTTGTAAATGAAATATCAAAGTTACCTAATTCTATCTTGGGTCCGATAGTTTTAACCTCAAATTGTTGCATTGGATTTGCCATAAAACTAGTCCTTATTAATCATTTTAGAAGATCTCACAACATTTAATATGCCCGCAACCGATCCAATAATAAAAAATATAATTATAAAAAGTGGCGTAGTTTCAAGAAACTTATCGATTTGAAATCCTATAAAGCTTGCGACAAATACAGCAGCCACAAACTCTGTCCCCATTTTCATTGCGATTCCAATTGAGCTTGAACCTTTTTTCTGATCAGGCTCATCAACTTTAACTTCCTTTTTTAACTTATCAATTTCACTCTTAAGATTTTTTAATTCCATCAGAAGTAGAATTAGGCCACAAGCTCTTCAGCTTTATCAAGATTTACTGCAACGAGTTGAGAGACTCCGCGTTCAGCCATCGTAACTCCATATAATCTGTTCATTCGTGACATCGTTAGTGCGTGATGGGTAACAATTAAAAACTTTGTTTCAGTAATTTTGGTTAATTCTTCAATCAATCCATTAAATCTTGTGACGTTAGCATCATCTAGGGGAGCATCGACTTCATCTAGAACGCATATCGGTGCTGGATTAATTAAAAACACTGCAAAAATTAATGCTAGTGCTGTTAATGCTTGTTCTCCACCAGACAGCAAAGTGATTGATTGCAATTTTTTTCCTGGAGGACTAACTAATAATTCTAATCCAGCCTCTAGCGGGTCATCAGACTCGATTAATTCAAGTCTTGCATTTCCACCTGCAAATAGTTTTGTATATACGTCATTAAATTTTCTATTCACTTTTTCAAAAGCATCTAGCAATCTCTCTCTTCCTTTTTGATTGAGATCGTTGATGCTAGATTTTAATTTCTGTAAACCATGAACCAAATCTTTTCTATCTTCCATCATTTTATCAATTTTTTCCTGAAGTTCTTTTGTCTCATTATCTGCACGTAAGTTTACTGCACCCATAGAGTCTCTGCTTTTTTTTAGGATATTTAAATGGTCGACTATTTCTTTAGTATCGATGTTTGTTAGATTATCAATTTTTGAAAATTCTGGTATGCTTTTTAGATCCATATTAAATTCTAGCAAACTTCTTTGCTCTAAATCTTTTATTTTAGATTTCAATCCTTCAATAATAGTTTGAGATCTTACTTTAAATTCAGTTTTTGAAAGCGTATTTTCATTAATGCTCTTCAAGGAACCGTTTAATTCAGAAACTTTACTTTCTTTAATTGCTAGGTTTGATTTTAATCCAACAATATCCTCTTCAATATTTTTAATATTTTGTTGGTATGAACCACGCTTTTCAGCAATTTGTCTCGGCTTATCTTCTTCACCTTCCAAATTGTTATCCAGGTTTGTTATTTTGTCTTTTAGCTCACCTAATTTATTTGATGAATTATTCTGAAGATCTTGCCAATTGTCAATTTCCCTAACAATGCTGTCTAGTCTTTCCTTTCTTTTAATAGCTTCTTGTTTAACTAAGTCATACTTACCAAATCTGGCTGCATACTTATCTTGATATTCATCCATTTCAGCAAATGAATTATTAAATTCATTAGATAAAATTTCCTGATTTGCTTCGGATTTGTTTTTAATAATTTCCAATAATTTAGAGAAAAAAGATTTTAACTTTTCTTTTTTTGAATTAAGTACAACGAGTGATTCCTGATAGTCATCAGTAGCTTTTTTTTCAGTTTCGTAATAATTTTTTTCCAATTCTAGAATTTCATCTTTTTCTTTCAACAATCTTTCTTTGTTATTAGTTGAGTTTGCTATGATTTCGTTTTCACGACCAATATCAGAGTTAGTTAATTTGATATCTTTCTTTATTTTTTCTATTTCAATTCTAGCTCTTTCTTCCTCTTTGTTTATTTGATCAAATTCAATTTTTAATTTTTGTAAATTACTGTTGAATTTATCTAGTTGTTCTGAGATAGGTTTAATTTCAGAATTTAATTTCTCTATTTCATTTTCATTAAAATTTTTCTCAATATTTATAGCGCTTATTTCATCTTCAAATTCGCTCAACTTGTCTCTATTTTCTTCAATTTCCTTTTCAACACTGGCTGCATTTATATAAATTAAGCTAGCTTCATACCTTCTTATTTCATCAGAAATTTCTTTATACTTAGACGCCTCTTCAGCTTGTTTAACTAAATTCTTTAATTGATTTTCTGTTTGTTTCATTAAATCGTCAGCTTTTTTTAAATTATTTTCAGCTGCATTTAATCTCAATTCTGCCTCGTGTCTTCTAACATGCAAACCTGCAATACCAGCTGCCTCTTCAAGTATTGACCTTCTGTCTGTTGGCTTGGCAGTAATTAAGCCCCCAACTCTTCCTTGACTGACCATAGATGGTGAGTGGGGCCCAGTAGAAATATCTGCAAATAAAATTTGAACATCTTTAGCACGAACTTCTTTTCCATTGATGTAATATTTTGAACCTTTATCTTTTTCGAGTTTTCTTTTTATTTCTATCTCAGGAACATCTTTATATTGTGAGCTTGCACCGTCATTTTCTAATTTTATTAAGACTTCACAAATATTTTTTGATGCTCTGTTAGATGTTCCATTAAATATAACATCTTCCATACCTGAACCCCTTAAACTTTTTGCAGAGGTTTCCCCCATGCACCATCTAAGGGCTTCAACAATATTAGATTTTCCACAACCATTTGGGCCAACAATACCTGTTAAGCCTTTTTCAATATAAAAATTAGTTTTATCAGCAAATGATTTAAAACCAGATACTTCTATTTCTTTAAACTTCATTTCAAATTAAAGTAATTTTTCAATATGCTTAATTAGTTCCTCAAAAGAACCTTCAAATTTCTTTTCATTAATTACAACTGTTGGAGTTGCATTAATTTCATATTTTGATTGGGCGTCAATTCTACTTTTTAAAACCGTATCTTCAAATTTCTTATTCATTAAGCACGCTCTAAACTCTTCTTTTTCAAGACCAAATTTTTTTGTTATTTTTTCTAAGTTTAAATACACATCTTCCAATGTTTTTGCTGCAAGCCATTGAGATTGAGTTTTGTAAACCTCATCTAAATACAGTTTTTGATTATCTTTCGTTAAGCATTTTGTAAGTTGTGCAGCTTTTAGTGATGGCAAATCCAAAGGATAATCCATTAAGGTGATAGATATTTTTCCTGGTGCAACAAAATCTTTAATTAATTTGGGCATTACTGCATTATGAAATTCTGCACAGTGTGGGCATGTTAAAGAAGAAAAAACTTTTATTTTAATTGGCGCCTCAACATCTTTTGATCCATAAAATGGAAAATTTTCATTTCCAAAGGATGAAGTCGAGATCAAAAAGGAAAATAGTAGTATTAAAATTTTTTTATTCATTTTTATTAATTTTTCCAAGTTTTAATAGTTTAGATTTTAGCTCTTCATCCTCTATAGTTTCTACAATATTTTTAAGATTTTTGTTTAAATTAAGTTCTTTTTTAGAAACTTGTGGATCTTTGTAATTTTCTCTCACATTTATAAGCACTTTGAAAGCAAATTTATAACCCAAAAATGAATTAATTTTTTGGATTATTTCATCTCTAGAGTAGTCCACCTCAATTAAGTTTTCTTTATCAACTTTGAGGAAAATTGAATTCTCATTATTGAATTTTTGTATTTTTATCAATTCACTCTTTTTCGACAAATTTGCTCCTACAATCTTTGTCCAAGAGGATTTTAGATTTTGTAAATCGCTATGAGGTCTGTTTTTAATTAATTTCTTTATATTTTGTGGTAACAATGAGCTTATTGGTTTTAATGAGCTGAAAGTTCTATTTTTTTTCATTTATGAGTCTATCAATATCAAAAAAAATTTTAGCATGGTACACAAATAATAAGCGTACACTTCCTTGGCGAAATCATAAAAATCAAAAAGACAGACATTACAAAGTTTTATTGAGCGAGTTTATGTTGCAACAAACCCAAGTCAAAACTGTAATACCGTATTTTAATAATTTTTATAAAGAAATAAATTCAATCGAAGGTTTAGCTAAATCATCGCAAAAAAAAATTAACAAACTTTGGCAGGGGCTTGGCTATTATAGAAGGGCAGAGCACCTGCTAAAATGCTCTAAAATTATATCAACACAACATAATGGAAAGCTACCAAGTGACTATGAAGATTTAATAAGGCTACCCGGTGTTGGTGATTATACAGCAAAAGCAATTTTATCAATTGGTTTTGATAAAAGTGAAATAGGCATAGATGGCAATGTTCAAAGAGTTGTATCAAGAATATTCGCAGAGGATCGAATTACTGACATTAAAAAAAACGTGCAAAAACTTAAAATAAAAAAAGGATCAAGTGAATTAATGCAAGGACTGATGGAATTGGGTGCTTTAATTTGTAAACCAAGTAGACCACATTGTAACGATTGTTGCTTAAATAAGAGTTGTAATTTTTTTATAAAAAATATCCCAATTAAAAAAAAGAAGCCACCAAATAAAAAAAAAATTAGAAAATTCCTAGCAATTATATCTATAAAAAAAAATAAAATACTTATTACTAAAAATAAAAATATTGGAGTTTTAAATAATTTTAACTGCGTTCCACTGTTTGAATACAAAGAAGATGATCAAGTTAATATTCAATTAAAAAGTATATTTGGAAAAAAAATTAATTTAACCTTTAAAGAGAAAATTAAGATTGGCATTTCTAATTTTAATGCTCATATTAAAATATTTGAGATTGATAATCTTGGTAAACTAAATAAAGATTATAATATGTTTTCAAGAAATGATTTGAGCAAAGAGCTTGTATCAAGTTTATTTTTAAAAATATTAAAAAAAACCAAATTTAAAATATGAAAAAAATAGGAATCGTAGGTGGCGGTATAGCGGGTTTAGTTTTGGCATCTTTTTTAAAATCTAAATTAGACTATGAAGTGCAGATCTTTGAAAAAGATGATTATTGCTCTGATTACAATGGTATTCAAATATCTCCCAACGGAACAAGAATTCTCAAAAAATTAATATTAGATGAATTGGAAAGGGAAACATTTAATATTGGTAAAATTAATTTTTACGATCTTCTAAATAGATCAAAAATTGCAGAGATGAATTTAAATCTTGATGAAGATGAAAAGTATATAACTTTAAACAGATCAGTATTAATAAATTCACTAATTAAAAAATACTCACTGGATAAAAATTTAGTTAAAAAAGAGGTTATCGAAGTTGATGAAAATTTATCTAAATTAAAATTGGAGGATAATAATGAGGTTTTTTTTGATTTTATAATCGTTGCAGATGGAATATTTTCAAAATTAAGGCCCAGTTCAATAAAAGCTATATACTCTGGTTTTAATGCATTTAGAGGTTATTTTAAAACTCTGGAACAGCATGACAGCGTAGATGTACTTTTAGGTAATAATTTCCATCTTGTAACTTATCCAATAAATTACGATAAAGTAAATTCTTTCACCTTAGTATCTAGATCTTCTGAGTTTGGTGAGATTCAAAATTATGATTTTACAAGTTTAAATTTTAAAGATCAGTTTCAACAAAGAATTCCCGCTACTCATCAAGAAATTTTTGAATCTTCCGAAATTAAAATTTGGCCTATTTATAAACTGCAAAGCTTATATTTTGGATATAAAAAAACTTTTTATATTGGAGATAGTGCTCATGGGTTTATTCCTTCAAGAGCCCAAGGAGCATCACAAGCAATTGAAGATGCTTTTGTAATTTTTAATTTAATAGAAAAAAACATTTTATCTCATAAAGAAATCGTAAAAATTAGAAGCTCGAGAATTAAAAAAATAATAAAAAAATCTGAAAATAATTTACTTATATTTCACCAATCTTTTTTTTTAGGTAGGTTTTGCAGAAATATAATTATAAAAATTATCTGCTCGTCAAAAGTATTTATTAAGAAATTTAACGCTTATATTTTCGATTATGATTTTAAGTAATTTATAGAGAGCTTCTTATTTTTTTTCTCAAATTATCTATAGGTTCTAATTTTCCCTCGATATTAAAGTGCCAATATGACCATCCATTACATGAGGGCATGCCTTGAATTTCTGCACCAACTTTATGAATTGATCCTTGGATTTTATTACAATTTATTGAACCATCGGCCATAACTTTGGCTTTATATTTTTTTTTATGATCAAATAAATTTAGACCTGGTTCTACTAATCCACTTTCAACCAAATATCCAAAAGGTATTCTTTTTTCAGTCTTTTTATTAACCATTGGTACATTGCAATGATCGTCAATTTCTGAAACCTTACTAATTCTGCGCTCAGCAGCTTTAAAGTATCTTTTATCTCTTTCTATTCCTAAAAAATTTCTACCTAATTTCTTTGCAACTGCTCCTGTAGTTCCTGAACCCATAAAAGGATCAAGTATCACATCTCCCTTTTTAGATGCACAATTCAATACTCTGTATAATAAAGCCTCAGGTTTTTGTGTAGAATGGAGCTTTTTATTCTTTGAGGTTAATAATCTTTCAGAGCCATTACATATTGCTAAATTCCAATCGGACCTTAATTGCTTGTCATCATTTAATGTTTTCATTGAATGGTAGTTAAATGTATATTTTGATTTTTCAGATTTTGTTGCCCAAATTAATGTTTCGTGAGCGTTAGTTAGTCTAGTTCCCTTAAAGTTTGGCATTGGATTTTTTTTATTCCAAATCACATCATTTAAAATCCAAAATCCTAAATCTTGTATACTTTTTCCAACCCTAAAAATATTATGGTAGCTTCCTATTACCCAGATTGATCCGTTTTTACTCAAAACTCTTTTACATTCTTTTAGCCATTCCTCAGTAAATCTATCGTAATCTTCAAATGAATTAAATTGATCCCAGTAATCATTCACTGCATCTACTTTGGAAGTATCGGGCCTTGAGAGGTTGTTTTTTAATTGCAGGTTGTAAGGTGGATCAGCAAATATCAAATCTACAGTTCCACTCTCTATTTTTTTTAGAGCATCTAAACAATCTGAATTAAAGAGTTTGCAATTTACCATATTCAACTGGAGGTAGAATAGACTAAATTATTGAAACAATGTCAACTTGGTATCTTAATTATTAGTATTCAGTTGTTTTGGGGACTCAACATTTTGTGTATGGGGGCAAAAGAACGTCGATGATGTTCGCATATGCCAAATTTTTTGATAGCATCTAGATGTTTTTTTGTACCGTAACCAGAATTAGACTCCCAAGCGTACTGATTATATTTTTTTGATAGGTTGGTCATTAAGTCGTCTCTAAATACTTTTGCTACTATTGATGCCGCAGCAATTGATGGATAGATGGCATCACCTCTCGTTTTTGTGATTATGTTCTTATTTGATTGATCAAAAGACCATTGTCCGTCTACTAAAATTTTATATGTTTTGTCTAAACAAAGTTTTTCAACCGCTCTTTTCATGGACAATAAAGAAGCTTGCAAAATATTTAGATTATCTATTTCTGAAACATCAGCTATTCCAATTTTAAATTTACAATTTTTAATAATATCTTGATTTATTTGTTCCCTCTTTTTTTTACTCAATTTCTTTGAATCATTTAAATCATCAATATTAAAACTTTTATTTAGTATTACAGCAGCTGATACTACTGGTCCGGCCAAAGGGCCTCTTCCAACCTCATCAACACCCACGATATATTTTGATATTATGTTTTCTTTGTATAAATCAAGCACTAAAATCTTGATTTATTTTATCTCTTAATTTTTTTAAATCCTCCCATGATAATTTTTTTTGTTGCCTTTGCCTTAAAAGAAATGAAGGGTGAAAACTTGGAATGCAAGGTATTATTTTATTACCTAACTTAAGATGTTTCCAAATGCCTCTTTCTTTTGAAATTGGCAGAGTATTCTCAAAGAGAGTTTTGAGTGCAACCGTACCAAGGAGCAAAATAATTTCTGGACTCATAATTAGAATATGTTCTAATAAGAGAGGTTTAAAGTAATCTACGTCTTTACTTTCTGGTTTTTTGTTATCAGCTAATCTATAGCTTACAACATTTGTGATATAAACATTGTTTCTATCAAGATTAATCGCACCTAGCATTTTATTAAGAAGATCACCAGCCTCACCCGCAAATGGTTTTTTTTCCACTTCATCTGTCAC
>CBFHHD010000010.1:10727-22768 GCA_965655605.1 Candidatus Pelagibacteraceae bacterium
ACTCCAGGTGCATCACCAATTATCATAATTTTTGATTTTATATTTCCGTCAGAAAAAACTAATTCATTTTCTGATTTATTGTAATGTTTTGATAAATTTAAAACCTTTTTTTTAAGCTGCTCAATCGTATTTTTTGAATTTGATGTGTTATTTTTAAAAATAACTCTGTTATAAAGACCAGATGATTGATAAAAATCACGAACGTTTTTTAAATTTTGTGTCACCTATATGTTTTTAAAAAGATATTTTTTAATTGGTATAACTATTATTTTCTTATCCACTGACAATTGTCACAGTTTTATATTCAACACAAAGGGTAAAATTCAATCACCAGATTATATTACAAATTATTTATATGGATCAGTTTTGTATAATCAAAAGCAACACAACTTAGCAGCGAAATATTTTGAACGCACAAACAAACTTCAAGAACAACATTTTAATTTTGATGTGAAACAACTTAATACGCACTTAATTAATGGTGATATAGATCGTGCTGCAAATTTGGTCTTAGAAACAGGAGATTTATACAACAGTATTTTTATTTTTAAGTTTGCTAAAATTATCCATTTTTTGAAAGAAGAAAACTATTCCAAAGCATCGTTAGAGCTTAATGAGATGGGACAGCAAGATGCCTTATTTGAAGAATTGAAAAGAGCACTTAATTTTTGGATTAAATTAGAAGAAAACAAAACAATAAAAAATTATAATGAAAACGCAATTAGAAGCTTCAAATCAAGGTACATTAGCATTAACACCATCAATCAATTCTTAGCATCAAAATATGTAGGCAATAAAAGATTATATGAAAAATATAACTCAAAAATATTAAAATCTGAGAATTTAGTCCGTTATCAAATTTTATCAGCATGGAACGAGCTAAGAAATGATAACGATAATCAAGCATTATCCATTCTCAAAAGTAGCATTAAAGGTAATTCTAACAATCTTTTGCTTAAGCAATCGTATGTTAATCTTTTGAGCAAAAAACAAAATATATATAACTTTTTTGACCCCACTCAAATAAATGACAATCTCTCTGAGATTTTTTATCTTTTCTCAAATTTATATCAGCAAAGAAATGACTTTGCGTTTTCTCAAATTTTATTATCAGTTTCATTAAATTTTAACGAAAAATTTATATCCAATAAACTCATTGCTTTTGAAAATAAGCTAATTGAAAATCCAGATTATCAATTTAATAATTATTTCTTAAATGAACTGAGGAATATTGGTTCAGAATACAATTGGTTTATTAATTATCAATTACTTGTTCACGATCAAATAAAAGAAATTTCAATTTTAGAAGGACGAATAAAAGATACAGATATATTTTTAAAAAATAAATATCTGGATTTGGCAAATTATTTGAGATCTAAAAAAAAATACTCTGAAGCAATACGGTATTATGATTTAGTTGAAAAAGTTGATAAGAATTTAAATTGGACATTCTATTATTTTAAAGGCATCGCTTATGAAAGAACGGGAGATTGGAAAAATTCTGAAATATATTTGCAAAAAGCAATTACACTCTCACCAAGGCAATATTCAGTAATTAATTATTTGGCCTACAGTTGGCTTGAAAGAGAGGAAAAAATTGATCAAGCCACCACAATGTTAGAAGAGGCCGTAAAGTTAAGCCAATGGAAACTCGGGTATATTATAGATTCTTTAGGTTGGGCTTATTTTTTAAAAGGTGATTTTGATAAAGCTGAGAAATTACTAAAAATAGCTTATGAAAAAACACCTTCTGAAGCCGAAGTTTATGATCATTACGGCGATGTATTATGGAAACAAAAAAAGTTTTTACAGGCTAGATACGTTTGGAAAAATGCTTTGGTGCTTAATAGTATTGACGAGGAAAGAAAAACTAGCCTAAATAATAAATTGGTTAATGGGCTGATAGGCAGTGATTAAAAAGTTAAATTCCTACGCAAAGATAAATTGGTTTATAACAATTCACTCTAAAAAAAATAATTATCATAAACTAACTAGTTTAATTTCTTTAATAAACTTAAATGATGAGATTGGTATTAGGGAAACTAAACAAAATACTTCAAAATGTTATTTCAGTGGAAAATTTAAATTAAAAGTACAGAGTAATACAATCCTAAAATTGTTAACGTTATTAAAGGTCAGTTTTCCACGCCTGAAAGATAAAAACTTTAATTTTTATATAAAAAAAAATATCCCAAGCGGATCAGGTTTGGGCGGGGCCTCATCTAATGCCACAGCTGTATTTAATTATTTTGTTAAGAAATATAAATTAAAAATCAGTAAAAAAGATAGCAAAAAATTATTAGAGAAAATTGGTAAAGATTGTCCGCTTTTTTTAAATACTAAGACAAAATTGATAAAATCATTTGGAGAGAGTTATATGGAAATCAAAAAGAATCCAAGGGCACAAATGCTTTTAATTAAACCTAGATTTCACCTTTCTACCAAAAGTGTATTTGATAAAAATATTATTTTTAACCCTGCAATAAAATTAACTGAAAAGCGTTTAACAAATTTAGGGGAGGTTATAAAGGTCTCGAATTCTTTAGGTAATGATCTATTGACAGCAGCATTGAAAGTTGAACCATCGCTAAAAAGAACGATTAAAATAATAGAAAGCCTGACTGAAAAAGAACACTATTCAATGACTGGTAGCGGGTCTACTTTTTTTATAATTTTTAATAATAAAAAAGCACTTTTAAATGCTCAAAAAATCATTAAAAAGCAGCATAGAAGTTATTGGGCCGCTATAGTTAATACAATCTAGCGGACATATTTTGGGGCATAGCCAAGCGGTAAGGCAGCGGTTTTTGGTACCGCCATCCTAGGTTCGAATCCTAGTGCCCCAGCCAAAAAAAATGATCTCTAATTTACAAAAAATAAATGAAATTTCTGAAGCAAAAAAAATTTTTGAAATTTTAAATCATAATGAAGCTGAAACAGCATGTTTGTTTGTTGGTGGGTGCGTTAGAGATTTGCTTTCAAATAAAGATTTAAAGGATATAGATTTAGCCACAACTTTACTACCCAATGAAGTAAAGAAAAAACTTAGCAATGAAAACTTAGAATATGATGATAAATTTGAAAATTATGGATCAATAAAATGTTTTCTTAACAAGAAGTCTTTTGAGATAAATACATTGAGATCTGATTTTGACCACGATGGAAGGCAAGCAAAAGTCTCCTTTACTAAGGATTGGAAACAGGATGCGTTGAGAAGAGACTTCACTTTTAATGCAATCTACTCAGATTTACAGGGAAGAATTTACGATCCTTTTAATGGAGCTGAAGATTTGGCATCGGGCATAGTAAAATTTATAGGCGATCCAGTTACGAAAATAAATGAGGATTATCTGAGAGTTTTAAGATACTTCAGATTTTTTATACAATTTTCAAAAGTTGGACATGACGAATATATTTTAAGACATATTAATAAAAATTTACATAATATTGAAAGCTTATCTAAAGATCGGTTGTTAGATGAATTAAAAAAAGTTCTTTTAACAGGTAAAGCCTATATATTATTTGATAATTTTTTTTCTAAGGATTTGTATCTATCAATCTATAGGGGCATAAAATATTTAACCAGGTTAGAACTTGATAGAAAAAAGAAAAAAATTCACAAAGAGATTGACTGGGTAGTTTTGTTATCACTTGTTTTAATTGATCAAACACGAAATTTTGAGAGGTTTGTGAAAGATTTTAATATTCCAAATCAAGCAAAAAAAAGATTGGATAATTTACAAAAACAATTTACCTTTAAAACAACTGATACTATTGACAGTATTGAAAATCTAAGAAAAAAAACTCATAAGCATGGATCGCAATCTGTTTTGGACTTTATTCATTTTCAATATTTAGTTAATGAACGTTATAAAGAAGACCTTTACCTTGAAAATTTAAATATAATTAAAAAAGAAAACCCACCTAAATTTTCTTTTGATACAAAAATTCTTTTGGATAAGGGTTTTCAGCCAAATGAAAGCTTAGGTAAGGCGCTAGGTTTTTTAGAGGATAGATGGTTAAATAATGATTTTAAGATATCTGATGAGGATATTGATGATGCTATACAATTGTATAAATAGTTAAATATATTTAACGTCAATTATTTCAAAACTTTTATCACCAGATGGAGTTTTGATTTCAACAAATTCTCCCTTATCTTTTCCGATAAAACCTCTTCCCATTGGCGATTGATAGAATACTAAACCATTTTTAACGTCGGCCTCATCTCTGCCCACTATTTGAAACTTACTTTCTTTGTCTGTTTCTAAATCTTTTACTGAGATGGTTGATCCAAAGATTACTTTGTTGCTTTTTTCTAATTTTGTAACGTCTATTACGTCAGCAGTAGCAATAGCAGTTTCTAATTCTTGAATTTTTTTTTCATTTAGACCCTGTTCTTCCTTAGCAGCATGATACTCTGCATTTTCTTTTAGATCTCCGTGTGATCTTGCTTCAGCAATTGCTTGCACAATTTTTGGTCTCGTAACATTTTTACGTTCATTAAGTTCTATTTTTATTTTTTCTAACCCTGAAACGGTAATTGGTCTTTTATCCATGACTTGTTTTTAACATTTATTTAGTTTCATAAAAGATAATATTAATTTAATTTAACCAAGCTGCCTTATTGCTTCCGAGCTTGCAATAGCCACCGATGATGCCAAATTTAAAGACCTGGTACTTTTTTGAATAGGAATATTAAGTTTGGTTTTTATTAGTTGATGTACTTTTTCACTAACACCAGAACTTTCATTTCCAAATAGTAATGTATCATTATGTCTAAAATTAAATTTTTGGTATGAATGATTAGTCTTGGTAGTTAATAGAATGATTCTGTTGCCTTCTTTTTTTTTATAAAAATGATCAAAAGACTCATGAAAAAAAATTTCACAAGCTTTATAGTAATCCATATAAATTCTATCTAATTTTTTTTCATCTAAGATAAAGCTCGTGGGTTTAATGATCTCTAGTTTGAGATTGAAGCAAGCACATGTCCTTATTATCGCAGCTGTATTTTGAGGTATATCTGGCTGATAAAGGGCAATATTTATCATTTTTTTATCCAATCTGCGTCATTCTGTTATTAGAAAAAACCACTGATATAATAATATAAACATATTTATATCTAAATATAAAAAATTAATGAGCAAAGAAAATAACAAAGACAAAACAGACAGAAGAGAATTTATTCATATTGCAACAACTGCCGTAGGTGCCGTAGGTGCTGGCTGTGTTGCATTACCTTTAATTACACAAATGAACCCTGACGCGTCAGTCAAGGCTTTGGCAAAAGTAGAAGTTGATATTAGCAAAATGGATAAGGGAAATGAAATTACAGTGATGTGGAGAGGTAAGCCAATATTTATAAGAAGAAGAACAGATGAAGAAGTTACAAAGGCTAGGGAAGTTAAAGTTGAAGATTTAAAAGATCCTCAAAAAGACGAAGACAGAGTAAAAAAAGGTAAAGATGAGTGGCTAGTAATGCTTGGCGTTTGCACCCATTTAGGTTGCGTTCCATTAAAGCAACAGGGTGAATATGGAGGATGGTTTTGTCCTTGTCACGGTTCGCACTATGATATTTCAGGAAGAATAAGAAAAGGGCCTGCACCCATTAATATGGAAGTTCCAAACTATGAATTCGTTTCAGAAACAAAGTTAGTGATAGGTTAAAAAAAATGAGTGATACAAATTATAAACCTACCTCAGCATTTGGAAGATGGTTTGATGAAAGACTGCCATTATTATCTTTGTTTAATGGGCATTTAATGCAATACCCAACTCCTAAGAATCTTAATTACTGGTGGACCTTTGGTGGTATCCTAACTTTTTGCCTAATTACTCAAATAATAACAGGTATTGTATTAGCAATGCATTATACGGCTCATGCTAACCTAGCTTTTGGTAGTGTAGAACATATCATGAGAGATGTTAATTATGGTTGGTTGATTAGATATATTCATGCCAATGGAGCATCCATGTTTTTTCTTGCAGTTTATATTCATATCTTCAGAGCATTATTTTACGGTTCATACAAATCCCCAAGAGAAGTAATTTGGATATTGGGAATTTTAATTTATATTTTAATGATGGCCGCAGCTTTTATGGGTTATGTTTTGCCGTGGGGCCAAATGAGTTTTTGGGGAGCTACGGTAATTACAAATCTATTTAGTGCCATTCCATTAATTGGAGAAAGTGTTACCCAGTGGTTATGGGGTGGATATTCAGTTGACAATCCAACTTTAACAAGATTTTTTAGTCTACACTACTTGATACCGTTTTTAATTTTAGGTTTAGTAGTCTTGCACATATGGGCATTACATATTCCTGGTAACAATAATCCTGTTGGAATTGATTTGAAAAAAGATGGATCTGATACTGTGCCATTCCATCCTTATATAGTGATAAAAGATTTATTCGCATTAGTGATATTTATGATTGTTTTTGCAGGATTTGTTTTTTATGCACCTAATGTTCTTGGACATTCAGATAATTATATACCTGCAAACCCATTAGTGACCCCAGCTCATATTGTGCCTGAATGGTATTTGCTACCATTCTATGCAATATTAAGATCTGTACCTGATAAGTTAGGTGGTGTTATTTTAATGTTTAGTGCTATTTTGATTTTGATGGCATTGCCATGGTTGGATACATCTAAAGTAAGGTCGTCTGTATTTAGGCCAATATATAAACAGTTTTTTTGGGTACTGGTGATTGATGTATTTGTTTTAGGTTACATTGGTGCTATGCCAGCAGAGGGAATGTATGTAACCATTGGTAGAATTGCTACAATTTACTACTTTGCGCATTTTTTAATTGTGCTTCCTGTTCTTGGCTTTACTGAAAAAACAAAACCTATTCCCACAAGTATAGCTGACCCTATATTTTCAGGCTCTGGAAATGTAGCTTTTGCAAAAAAGATTGATAAAGAAATCCATTAAATGAAGTCATTTTTAGTATCATGCCTTATATTTATTTCTTTTTCATTACCTTCATTTGCTGCTGGTGATGCAGAAGAACCAATAAAGGTTGATTGGTCATTTAATGGTTTTTTTGGAACATTTGATAGAGCTCAACTACAGCGTGGTTATCAAGTATATAAAGAGGTGTGCGCATCTTGTCATTCTATGAAATATTTAAGTTATAGAAACTTAGGAGAAAAGGGTGGGCCAGAATTTTCAGAGGCCGAAGTAAATGCTATTGCAGCTAGTTTTGAAGTTCAAGATGGACCAAATGAGGAAGGCGAAATGTTTGAAAGGGCAGGTTTACCTAAAGATAAATTTATAAGCCCTTACCCGAATGAAAAAGCAGCTAGAGCTGTAAACGGCGGTGCTTATCCACCCGATATGTCAGTATTGGTTAAAGCTAGAGCCGGAGGAGCAAATTATATTTACTCAATTTTAATGGGTTACGATGACCCTGCACCTGCAGATATGAAAATAGAGGATGGTGTTTATTATAACAAGTATATGTCTGGCAAAAAAATTAGAATGTCAGCTCCATTAAGTGAAGGAAGTGTAGAATACTCGGATGGAACTAGCGCAACTGTTTCACAGATGTCAAAAGATGTGACGGCTTTTTTAACATGGACTGCTGAACCGCATTTAGAGAAAAGAAAAAGAATAGGTTTCAAAACTATACTTTATCTTTTAATTTTTAGTGTTTTAGTTTTCTTATCTATGAAGAAAATATGGTCACGTGTTGAAACGAAAGTGTAAAACATCACCGTCTTTCACTTCATATTCTTTACCTTCTATTCTTAACTTCCCTTTGTCTCTACAGCCAGCTTCTCCATTAAATTCGATATAATCAGAATACGAAATAACTTCAGCTTTAATAAACCCCTTTTTAAAATCTGTATGAATTACTTCAGCTGCATCAGGAGCGCTGCTATTTTTTTTAACAGTCCATGCCCTGGTTTCTTGAGGGCCAGCAGTAAAATAAGTACAAAGATCTAATGATTGATAGCTTGATTTGATTAGACGATCTAAACCAGTTTCACTTAATCCAATATCATTCATGAATTCTTTAGCTTCATTTTGATCAAGATCATTAATTTGCTGTTCAATTTCTGCAGATATTAAAACAACTTGTTCATTATTATTTTTCTCTATAACGCTAGCAGTATATTGGTTTCCTTTAGCTACACTGGCCTCATCGGTGTTACATACGATTATTTTTGGTTTTAAGCTAAGAAGGTTTGACATTTTAATTATTTTTTCATCATAATTTTTTCTCAAATAATCAATTGGCTCACCTATTTTTAATTTTTCAAATGCCTCATTAAGTAATTTTTCTAAATCTTCATTTTCAGTTTCATTCTTCTTTTTCTTGCTCAATCTCTTTTCTAATGAGTCAAGATCAGCAAGCATTAATTCAGTCTCGATTATTTCTAAATCTCTATTGGGATCTACAGATTTGTTGACATTTTGAATATCATCTGAGTCAAAGCATCTTAATAAATGCACAATCGCGTCTACCTCTCTAATATGTGATAAAAATTTATTTCCAAGGCCTTCACCTTTAGAAGCTCCTTCAACCAATCCAGCAATATCTACAAATGTTATTAACGTGCTAATTATTTTTTCTGATTTAGCAATTTTAGAAATTTTTTCTAATCGTTGGTCTGGGACAGAAACAACACCTACATTTGGCTCAATAGTACAAAAAGGAAAATTTGCAGCTTCTGCATTTTTTGATTTTGTAAGGGCATTGAATGTAGTTGATTTACCAACATTAGGGAGACCCACAATTCCACATTTAAAACTCATAAGTTATTATTAACCTTACTTGAAAATTCATCTAAATTTTTATTAAGTAAAAGATCCATGTTCTCTATTAGAAGTTCGCAAGGTCTTTCTAATTGACCTAATTGATCTTTACTAAAATCATTTAAAACATAGCTTTCAACTAAATTTTTATTTCCTGGATGTCCAATACCAATTCTAATTCTATTATAGTCATTTCCTATACATTCAGAAATTGACTCTAGCCCATTGTGCCCACCATTTGAGCCTCCATTTTTAGCTTTTATTTTACCAATTTCTAAATCAAGATCATCATGAATGATAAATATATTGTTGTTTTGAATTTTATAAAAATTTTTAATTTCAAAAATACATTCTCCTGAAAGATTCATGAAAGTCTCAGGTTTACTTAGAATTAATTTTGTATCAGAGATGTTGATTTCAGCAATTAAGCCTTTAAATTTTTTTCTAAAATCGGAACTATGCTCAGTGGAAATAGTGTCTACTATTTTAAATCCAATATTGTGTCTATTGTTTAGATATTTTTTACCTGGATTTCCCAAACCAGAAATCAGAAGCATTATTTCTTTTTAGGCTCTTCTTTTTTCTCTTCAGTGGACTTGTCATCTCCTGCAGCAGCATCAGTTTTATCTGCACCGCCTTCAGCTGCAGCAGCTTCTGTTGCAGGCTCAGGCTCTTTAACCACTGTTGGAGCAGCAACTGTTGCTATAGTAAAATCTCTATCCTTAATCGTTGGTGTGACACCCTCCGGCAGATCTATTGCTGATATATGAATACTTTCACCAATCTCTCTTTTTTCTAAATCAACAATTAATTCTGATGGTATTTTATCTGCAGGACAGTTTAATTCTACTTTTCTTCTTACAATGTTTAAAACGCCGCCCATCTTTAGTCCAGGGCATATTTCTTCATTTAAAAATTTCACAGATATTGAAACAATCACCTTAGTATTTGCTGACAGTTTTTGAAAATCTACGTGAATAGGTTGATTTGAAATCCTATCAAATTCTATATCTCTTGGCAAAACTTGGTGCTCTTTGCCATCTAAAGAAATGCTAATTACTTTACTTTTGAAATTTGTATTTTTTAAAAAATAATCAAGTGTATTTTTTTTAACGCTAAGTCTAATGTTTTTTTCTACATCCCCATATAGTATGCCAGGAACCATTCCTTCAGCTCTTAGCTTATTTAGATCTGACTTAGTTTTGGTCTCTCTTGTAATTGCTTCTAACTTGTTATTTTCAGAACTCATAATGACGGTCTTTTATAACAATGTTTAAAAAAGACAAGTGCGATTTAATTATATTATTGGATTATTTAAAGAGTTTTGAGACAGATTTTGAAATCGATATACGCTTAATTGCCTCAGCTAAAAGACCTGCAACACTAATTACTAGAAATTTTGTTGATTTCCCAATTTTTTGCTGATTAGAAATCGAGTTAGATATTACAAATTTTTTGATTTTAGATTGATTAATTTTTTTTACAGCATGACCTGTTAAAACTCCATGTACAACATATGCATAAACATCTTTTGCACCTTTTTTAGTTAAAGCTCCGGCAGCATTTACAATCGTTCCTCCGCTATCTACTAAATCATCTATAACTATACAGGTCTTGCCTTTTACATCCCCAATTACATTCATTACCTCCGACTTGCCTGGACCAGAGCGTCTTTTATCTATAATTGCTAAATCGGCTGACAATCTCTTTCCAATAGCTCTGGCTCTCTCAACACCACCAACATCTGGAGCAACACAAACAATATTTTTGGATTTAATTATCTTTTTAATGTGCTGCACAAACGTTGGAGCCGCAAAAAGATTATCAACTGGAATATCAAAAAAACCCTGAATTTGATTTGCGTGTAAATCCATAGTTAAAACTCTATTTACTCCTGATCCAGCAAGTAGATTAGCAAAAAGCTTTGCAGAAATTGGTGATCTTGGTGTAACTTTTCTATCTTGTCTTGCATAAGCATAATAAGGGAGGACCGCAGTTATACTTTTTGCAGAAGCTCTTCTTAATGCATCAACACAAATCAAAAGTTCCATTATGCTATCATTGACAGGTGATGATGTACTTTGAATTACAAAAACGTCTTGACCTCTCATATTTTCATTGATCTCAACATAGACCTCACCGTCTGCAAATCTTGTAATTTTTGTATCTACTAATTTACTGTGCAATTTTTTTGCAATTTCTTTAGAAAGACTTGAATTATTAGTGCAGGAGATAATTTTCATATTAGTGATTCCTTTTTACTATGATCGATATATTTCTTCCATAATCATCTTCTTTTTTATGCACAGATCTTCTGTAACTAAAGAACATTTTTGGATTAGAATAAGTGTCAAGTTTAGATATCTCAATATTTTGTTTCAAAACTTTTTCATCTAGTAATTTTTCAACTGCATATTTCTTTAAATCAAAATGAATTTTTTTATTTTTCAATTTAAACAATTTTTTTAATTTAGGTTGTTCTTTTATTATTTTCTTTTTAAAATCTTTTTGTACTTCGTAACTTTTTTGGCTAATAGATGGGCCAATAGCGCAGATAATTTCACTTATTTTAATATCATTTTTTTTAAAAATATTGACAGCATTTTTTATTATATTTTTATAAAGACCTTTCCATCCTCCATGAACAATGCAAATAAACTTACCACATTTTGAAGCAAGCATGATTGGTACACAGTCTGCTGTAAGAATGCCAATTGCATTTTTATCAAGACTTGTAAAAATTCCATCAGCACTTCCTATTTTAGTAGCCGTTTGTTTTTTATTTAATTGTATTATTTTGTTGCTATGAGACTGATTAACTAAACTAAGAGACCTAACATTAATTTTTTTTTTTATAATATTGATATTTTTGATTATATTAGTTTTCTTATCTTTTGATCCGAAACCTAAATTTAAAGATTTATATATTCCATTCGATTTACCGCCATATCGAGAAAAAAAACCATGATTGACTTTTTTAATATTAGACAATTTTTTTGATTTAATAATCATTTATTAACAATCAAAACTTTAAAAAGGCCACCCATTTGATTGATATTTATCAATCTATCAACCGCAAGATCAATTCGATTTTTAAGCACGTCTTTTGTTATGTGTTTTTTAGTTTGAGATAATCTTTCTAAAATTCCATTTTCTTTAAGAAAAGTTGATTGGTTTATCGTTTTGCAATTAAATTTACCATTCTTATTAAAAAGAGATTTCAAAAAATTAAAATTTATTAAGTGTGTAATATCTGTTTCTCCAGGATGT
>CBFHHD010000010.1:22866-25718 GCA_965655605.1 Candidatus Pelagibacteraceae bacterium
TTGCAAATTATGAATGAATTTGGACCTTTAATTTTGTTAAGGCTTGATACCCAATTAACATTACTAAATTTTAACTTTTGCTTTTGTTTTTGTTGTAAGTTTTTGCTTTTCTCAACAATATTGTAAGAAAATATAAATTTTTGAAATTTTGATATTGTATTAATAATATCTGCAGCAAGTAAACCTTCTCCTGCACCAATTTCAATAATTTGAAAATTTTTTATATTTCTCTTTACGAAAAAATCCAAAATATGAAGTGCTATGATTTCACCAAAAATACTGGAAACATATGGTGCGGTAATAAAATCTCCGCGTAACCCAAATACTTTTTTGCTTTCGTAGTAGCTTTCACTAAATTTATAAAGGCATCCATCAATATACTCATCTAGAGGCACATTTTCTTTTTTGAAGCTATGGAGTATTTTTGACATTGCGAAATATAATCAAACCTCCAATAATCATAAAAAAACTTAATAAAGATCCCAAACTAACATGATTAAATATATACCCAAGATGCTCATCTGGAATTCTAAATTGTTCCGAAAATATTCTAAATAAAGCATATAAAATTAAAAAAAGAGATGACATTAAACCTGGAGTTTTCTTAAATTTGAATAATATATTCAGTATTAAAAAAAGAATAATACCCTCTAAAATTGCTTCATATATTTGAGATGGATGACGGGGAATTAAATCAACTTTTTTAAATATTACAGCCCAAGGTAAATTGGTGGGATATCCTATTAGTTCTGAATTAATAAAATTAGCCACCCTTCCCAAGAATAATCCTATGGGAGATATTAGTGCAAGCAAATCTGTAAATTGATACATATTGATATTCTCTTTTTTAATAAAAAAATATGAGCCAGTTATAATTCCAATTAATCCTCCGTGAAAAGACATTCCGCCACGCCAAATAAAAATTATCTCCAAAGGGTTTTTAATAAAAAAAATTAAATCATAGAAAATAACATAACCTAATCTTCCGCCGATTATAATTCCAACAATTGCATAGGGAAGGTAGTCATCCAATTTACTAGGTTGAAATGAAAAAAAATTATTTTTTTTAATCAATAATTTTCCATACTGAATTGAAATTAAAATACCAAATATGTATGCAAGTGAATACCACCATATCTCAAAACCAAAAACTCTTATAGCGACTGGGTCTAAATTATTTATATACATTAAGCTGGGAAAATTAAGTTTACTCTTAGTCCAGAACCTTTTGGATTATCTAGTAATTCTATGTCTCCGCCATGAGAATTAACAATATCTTGTACGATAGAAAGTCCGAGGCCAACACTACCAGAGCTTGCCGTTCTACTTTTATCTAATCTGTAAAATGGTCTTAGCACTCTTTCCCTTTCCCTTTCTGGAATTCCAGGACCATTATCATCAATAATGATTTTAATTTTATCCTTTTCACTAGTAACTTTAATATTAGCTGCACTTCCATACTTAAGAGCATTCTCAATTACATTTAATATACATCTTTTGATGAGATGTTGTCTTCCGACTAAAAAGTAATTTTGTTTACACTCCAACTTAATTCTTGATCCACTAAACTTATGAAAAATTTCATTCATCATTATAGATAGATTAAACTTATCTGATGATATTTCTGATTGCGACGTAGAATAGTCTAAATAATCTGTTATCATTTTTTGCATTTCATTAACGTCACCCTTAATTTTATCTAATTTCCCATCATTATTTAAAATCTCGATTTGAAGTTTTAGTCTTGTCAAAGGAGTTTTTAAATCATGACTAATGCCTGATAACATTGAGGTTCTTTGACTAATATGACGAAGTATTCTTTGTTTCATTTTTTCAAATTCTGTAATTGCTTTTCTAATTTCAATTGCACCGGATGGTTTACTTTCAGCAACATATTGACCTTTGCCAAACTTTTCAGCAGCTGATGCTAAATTTGTAATAGGTCTGATTTGATTCCTAAGAAAGAGCATTGATATAATCATTAGTAGAAACGCTGGAACCAGAATCCAAAGAATAAAAATTCTTCCTGATGAGTTTCTAATCCTTGATTTTGGAACAATTAACTCTAAGGTTCTATCATTAAATTCGACTAAAATTTTTACATAATCCTTATGAAATTTTGTATTGAACCAAAACGTATAGTTTAAATTTTTTTGAAATTCTTCATTTAATAAACGATCATAAAATGCGAGTCTTGAATATTTTTGTTCTTGATAAACCTTATTATTAAAGACCTTTATTAAATAGGGTTTGTTTTTTTGGAAAGTTTCTACGATAATTTTCCTATCTTCCTCGGTTCTTTCTTGTTCGTAAAGTTTAATAAATGTAACAATCTCATCTGAAAGAGAGTTAACCAAACCTTTATTTGTTTTAAGCCAAAGACTATCAAAAAAAACTACGGATATTAAAATCTGTAAAAAAATAACTGGGGCAATGATGATTAAAAAATATCTAAAAAAAAGTGTCTTTGGTAATAATCTTTTTAACATTTAATCTGACCAGAGAATATATCCGTTACCACGAACGGTTTGAAGATATACTGGATTTTTTGGGTCAGGTTCAATTTTCTGTCTAAGTCGTGTTATGATTACATCTACTGCTCTTTCTTTTTCTAAGCTTACAATTTTAGATATATCATCTCTTTGAAATACTTTTCCAAGAGACATAACCATTTTTTCTAAAAGCATTTTTTCAGACTGATTGATTTTATCTGTTTTTTTCTTAAAGGTTACAGTCATTTTTTTTAAATCAACTTTTCTCTCTCCAAATTTTATTATATGCAAACCTTCTTTAAGGCTCTTAACTCTTTTAAGAATATTGTTAATTCTAAGCACCAGTTCTTTAGGTTCAAA
>CBFHHD010000011.1:0-4351 GCA_965655605.1 Candidatus Pelagibacteraceae bacterium
CTTTAGATATGATGACCATAACAATTGCTGCTATAACCATTGGGATAGCAGTAGATAATAGTATCCACTATATTTACAGATTTAAATATGAAAAAGACAATAACACAGAGCCAAAACCTAACCTTATCAAAAATTGTCATAATTCAGTTGGAAGAGCAATTATCAGTACATCAATTACAATTATTTTTGGGTTCTCTATATTGGTTATGTCAAATTTCTTACCAACTATATATTTTGGTTTCTTTACAGGTTTAGCAATGTTGGCGGCATTATTTTTAGTGCTTACTCTTCTACCGAACCTATTAAGTAAATTTTATACTAACTAATGGAAAATATTATAGAGTTTCTGAAAAATATTGATGAACATTTGGATTTTTTTAATGGCCCAGTTTCGCTTTTAGATGCTATATTAATTTTCTATATTTTAATAAACATAATTTCATGTGTCAGAAAAGGTTTTGTTGCAAGCATTTTGTCTTTAATGCAATATGTGGTCTCTTTTTACGCAGTGATTTTTTTGTTACCAAGACTAAGGCCTTTTCTAGATGATATTACTTCAGATTTAATGACTGATGTTATCCTAGCCCCTACAATATTCTTTTCATCATTATTTATAATTTTTTTTGTAAACAAAGGAATAAAAAAAACCATCAAATGGGCTGGACTTGGATCAGTAGATAAATATTTTGGTTTTGCTTTCGCTCCAATTAGAGGTTCGTTATTATTTGTGTCCCTATTTACTGTAATAACATTGATGATTCCCAGCAATAATTGGCCGCAGATTCTCAGTAAAGGTTTTTCGCATGACTTGGGTATTTGGGGTAGTGAAAAATTGACTGGTTTATTTCCAAAAAGATATGAAAACTTAAAAAAGCAAAGAAAAAAGTTAGATGATATTAACAATGAAAAATTAATAAAATGACATTTAACATTAACTGCTATAATTAACGACTGTGGATGATAGATTAAAAGAAGAATGCGGTATCTTTGGGGTATATAATCACCCTGAAGCGTCAGCCTTAGTGGCTTTAGGTTTACATGCTCTTCAACACAGGGGGCAAGAAGCTTGTGGTATAAATTCATTTGATGGAACAAACTTTTATTCAATTAAAAGAAGAGGCTTGGTTGGAGACAACTTTACCGACCCTAAAGTAATTGAGCAATTAAAAGGGAATGTTGCAATCGGACATAATCGTTACTCAACAACAGGTGCACCAATGATAAGGAATATTCAACCCTTTTTTGCAGATTTGCATACCGGAGGATTAAGCATAGCTCATAATGGAAATTTAACAAATGCAATTAGTATTAGAGAAAAAATGGTTAAAGAAGGTGCAATTTTTCAGACTACTTCTGATACAGAAACTCTTGTGCAACTAATAGCCAAATCAAAGAGAATTAAAACAATTGATAAAATTATTGATGCAGTATTCCAGGTACATGGTGGCTATGCCTTGGCTATGATGACAAATAAAAAATTAGTGGGCGTAAGAGACCCTTATGGTATTCGACCATTGGTGCTTGGTAAATTAAAAGGATCTTACATCCTCTCTTCAGAAACTTGTGCTTTAGATATTATAGGTGCAGATTTTATCAGAGAAATAGAAAATGGTGAAATAGTGGTAATTGACAAAAACGGCGTAGAAAGCATAAAACCATTTCCAAAGATAAATCCAAGACCTTGTGTTTTTGAATACGTATACTTCTCTAGACCAGATAGTATTGTTGGTGGAAAAGCAGTTCACGATTATAGAAAAAAGTTAGGCCAAGAACTGGCAAAAGAAATTAATGTTGAAGCTGACATTGTTTCAGCAGTCCCAGACTCAGGCATACCTGCAGCAATTGGCTATTCAAATGAGTCTAAAATACCTTTTGACATGGGGATTATCAGAAATCACTATGTAGGAAGGACTTTTATTGAACCGACTGATCAAATTAGACAGCTAGGGGTAAAACTTAAACATAACGCAAATAAAGAAGTGATCAGAGGTAAGAGGCTGGTCTTAGTTGATGATTCAATTGTAAGAGGGACCACGTCTAAAAAAATTGTAGATATGCTATATAACGCCGGCGCGAAAGAAATACATTTATGCATATCTAGTCCACCAATTAAATACCCAGATTATTACGGTATTGACACTCCAAATATCAAAGAGTTAATTGCAGCAAACCATTCAATAGAAGAAATGAAAAAAATAATTGGCGTAGACACTTTACAGTTTTTAAGCATTGATGGGCTATATAGAGCTCTGGGTCTTGAAAAAAGAGATAATAAAAATCCACAGTTTACAGACCACTGTTTTACTGGTGATTACCCTGTTCAACCAGTAGATCAGCTTAATCAATTTGAAAAAAATAATCAACTATCACTATTAAGTAACGTAAGATTATAATTATTCAATATACGGGTTTTTATTGTCTAAATATTTAATTACAACTATCTGATTGTGTATCTTTAATTTTGTTAATAACTGTTTTAAAAAATAGTTTTTATAGTCTTTGCTTAAAGATGTAAGCTTTGTTCCAAAGGCTTTAAAGATCATAGGTTTCGAATTTACATGTTTAAGAAATTTTATATTGGGTCTACTTCTGTTTGAGAAAACGGGCTGATGTTTTTCTAAAATTAATTTAAGCGTATCATTAACAATTTTATTTTCAATTATTTCACATGATTTATTGTGAATTTCTAAAATTTTTTTTAATAAAAATTCTTTTTTTACAGATTTAAATGCTGAGATAAATAGAGGTTTTAATAAAATATTGGGATAATTTTTTTCAAAAAAGAATTTAAAATAACTCTCTTTCTTTTTTAAATTATCTTTTATTAAATCCGTTTTATTGATTATTACGATAACATCTTTTAGCTTATTTAGAATTAATCTAAACAACTGTTTATCATTTTTAGTGATATCTTCACTTCCGTCTAAAACAAAAAAAACAAGATCTGTATTTCTCAATTGCCCCAAGGTCTCACTGGTAATTAATTTTTGCTTATCCTCGTGAGATTTAGATTTTTTTTTCAAACCACCAAGGTCAATTAAATTAATATTTAAGTTTTTATATTCACTAGAAGAGGAGATTGGATAAACTGTTGTTCCAGAAACTTCACTAACTTTTGATATGTTTGACCCTAAAAGTTTATTAAATATTGTAGATTTTCCAACATTTGGTCTCCCAATGATTGAAACATTAATATTTTTTATCATCAGTATTTTGTTAAAGAGTTTTCAGTTTTGATAAAAATATTATTATTATAGAAAAAGAAATCCTCATAGTCTTTTGGTATTTTAAATTGATTCACATCTTTAAGATTTTTAATTTTAATTGAAAATCCATGACCGTTTTTAGTTGGTAAATAAATTGCATTTTGGCCAACTATAATATCTTCAAAACTATCCATTTTTTTCTTAGATTGGTCATTTATTTGTTGATTATAAAAAATATCTCCATTTTCTTTGTTAAGAATTAAAAACCTATCCTGGGTAGTTAAAAGAATATTATTACTATTAACAAACATTCTATTTAATGAATAAATCGGAATAGACCATTTAATAAGACCTCGTTCACTATTGATTGCATAAGAACTTCCATAATTGGTAGAGATAAATAATGTTCCGTCATCATCTATTGTAATAGGGCTAGACTTGAAAATTAATGGAGCAGTTCTAAAGTCTGGAGTATTAAATACTAAAGTCCATTTAATGTTATTGCTAATTAAATCAAGGCAATAAATTTCTGCACTGTCATTGGTAAAAAATAATTTATCTTTGTAAATGGCAATTTGATATGAGCTATTATGTTTTAATTTTTTTGAAATAGTTTCAAAACTCCAATTAAGTTTTCCTGTGTTTGTATTAATTGAAAAGATTTTGCTATTACTATTTATTAGAAAAACATTATTTTTATGGATTTTTAAATTTGACCTAAAAGGAATGCCGAATTCCTTTTTCCATAAAGTTTTAAGATTCTCAAGATTTAAACAATGAATATTACCCAAATTATCTGCAATAATTAATTTGTTTTGAAATGCGATTAAGTTGTATTCAATATTATAATTTTTATAAATTTTTCTTTTATAAATTTTTTTGCTTTTGATTTTTTTAAAATTTTCATCAAATACAATTATGTTTGAATTTTTCTCAATGCTAATAAATTTATTTTTATAAACAATAAATCTTTTAAATTTTCCTGATAATTTTTTTTTAGGTTTATTTAAATTTACCTTTACTGGAAATATATAATTTCTAGAATTAAAATGATTTTGACTCCAACTCTTGTAGTTATTGTAATCAGAAATTAGTAATTTATTTTTTTTATAAACATTTTTTTTTAAAATATCATTTGATTTTAC
>CBFHHD010000011.1:4451-25384 GCA_965655605.1 Candidatus Pelagibacteraceae bacterium
GTTCTTTCTCCTTGTTCAAGAAAAGCATCCAAATCTACTAAATTTTCTTTGTCTTTGCTGCACGAAAATAATAATAATAATACGATTAAACGAAATTTACTCATAATTTATCTTTGAAAAATTTTTGCTTTTTGAGGCTGATCATTTTTAGTATAATAATCATATAGAATTTGATTTTTAATAATTTGAAAGTTATCAGACTCACTTTTTTTTAATAAGTTGATCAATTCATTCTCTTTAATTTCATCAAATCTTAATAAAGCTTCTTGTATATGTTTAAGCTCATTAAAAATATTGCTATCATATTTATAATTAGATTTTTTTATTTCATCTAAAGCTTTTTTCTTATTTTCACTATCTAAATAATATTCAACTAATTTTGATGTTGCCAAAACTCTTACAGAGTCATTGGCATTAATTTTTAAATAATTTAAAATCTTTAAGGAAGTTTCGCTGTCTTGCTGCAACAGCATTTCAGCTTTAATAAATTGAGAAGTAAAATTTTGATTATTTTTATTTTGATAATAAGAATTAAATTGAAAAAATAACGGTGACAAAATTACTAGTAAGAAAATTGAAATAATTATAATTTTATTTTTTTTATAAAAATTGGTAATCCTGTCTTTTTGAAGCTCATCTTTGATTTGTGTTTCTAACTCGTTAGACATAATTTTAATAAATATATTTTTTACTAGGAAATTTTCGATTCTTTACATCTAAAGAGTATTTTTTAATAGCATTTTTAATGTTCAGTTTTAAGTTACCATATTTTTTAACGAATTTTGGAACATTATCAAAAAATCCTAATAAATCTTCCATTACGAGTATTTGTCCATGGCACTTGTGTGATGCACCAATACCAATTACTGGTATTTTAGATGTTTGAATAATTTCATTGGCAACATCGGGCTTAATTGCTTCTAAAACTACACTAATTGCCCCAGCCTTCTCAATATCAAGAAAATCTTTTATTAGTTTTCTTTTTTCAAGTATTGATTTGCCTTTAACATTATATTTTTTTACACTAGTTACTCTTTGAGGCATTAGACCAATGTGACCAACAACTTTAATTTTTTTCTTTGTTAAAAATTTAATTATATTGGCTTTATCGCTACCCCCTTCAATTTTTATTGCATCGCATTTAGTTTTTCTTATTAACAATTTTGCATTACTTAGAGCTTCTTTTGTATTGTTGTATGTCCCATAAGGCATATCAATAACCAAAAATGCTTTTTTAGTTCCTTTTCTCACTGAGGATCCATGTCTTATCATATCTGTAAGTGAAACATTCCTTGTAGTGCCGTCACCATAATAAGCCATACCAAGGGAGTCGCCGACTAAAATCATATCGCAAAAACTATCAGCAATTTCAGCTGTAAATTTATTATAAGCGGTAATACATACTAAAGGCTTTTTTGTTTTGATATTTTTTTTCATTTATTCCCACTCTATAGTCCCGGGGGGTTTTGATGTGACGTCATATACTACTCTGTTTATTCCACTCACTTCATTAATAATACGATTAGATATTTCGGATAAATCCTTATGGTCAAAATAAAAATAATTAGCTGTCATACCATCTGTTGATGTTACTGCCCTTAATGCACAAACATACTCATATGTCCTGGCATCTCCCATTACACCTACAGTTTTTACTGGCAGCAAAACAGCGAATGCTTGCCAGATATGGTTATATAATTTCCTTTTTTTTAATTCTTCAATAAATATTCCATCTGCATTTTTTAAAATATCTATTTTGCTCTTATCAATTTTTCCTGGAATTCTTATAGCCAACCCTGGGCCTGGGAAAGGGTGTCTATTGATTAAAAAACTATTAACATTTAATGTTTTTCCAATCTGTCTAACCTCATCTTTAAACATTTCACTAAAAGGTTCAACTAATTTCAATTTCATTCTTTTGGGCAACCCTCCAACATTATGGTGTGATTTAATAATAGATGTTGGACTACCTGAAAAACTCTTACTTTCAATTAGGTCTGGGTACAATGTTCCTTGAGCCAGAAATTCTATTTTTTTATTAGTTTTAGTAAATTTATCAAAAATCTCTATAAATGTTTTTCCTATAATTTTCCTTTTTCTTTCTGGATCTGAGATTCCTTTAAGTTTTTTTAAAAAAATATTTTTTGCATTAATTGAATGATAAGAATTTTTAAATTTCTTTTTAAATATTTTATTTATCTCTTCTGTTTCACCTTTTCTCATTAAGCCCGTATCTACATAAACGCAAAGAAGCTGTTTTTTTATTGCTCTATGTAATAAATGAGCCAATACACTACTATCCACCCCTCCTGACAAAGCACATAAAACTTTTTTGTTATTCGGAATATTAGATCTTAAATTATTTATAAGTTCATTTACTTTATACTTATTTGTCCAGTTTTTCTTAAGTTTGCATATTGAAAATATAAAATTATAAAAAATTTTTTTACCGTTTTTAGTGTGATAAACTTCAGGATGAAATTGAGTAGAATATATTTTTTTACTTACATTTTCTAATATTGCAAATTTTGAGTTATTTGAATGTGCTACTACATTAAAATTCTTTGGTTTCGTCTCAACAGAATCTGAATGACTCATCCATACATCATTTTTTTTATTTTTAAAAAAACCTTTTGTAAGTAATGATTTTTTTTTTTCAAATAATTCAGCTTTTCCAAATTCTTTTTTTTTTGAAAATTTAGTTTTACCATTATAAAAATTTGAAACTAATTGATGGCCATAGCAGATGCCTAGAACAGGAATTTTATTAAATATTAACTTGGTATTAATCTTGGGTGCAAATTTAGATAGCGTTGATTGAGGTCCACCTGATAAAATTACACCTTTAACAGAATTATCTAAATTTGTTATTTTATTAAAATTTTGAAAATTTATTAACTCACAAAAAACGCCTAGCTCACGAATTTGCCTTGCAATTAACTGTGTTACTTGAGATCCAAAATCTACAATTAAGATTTTGTCTAACTTTTTCTTCATTAACTATTTGATTTATTTTTTAACTTATCAAGCTCTTTGCTTTTATTGCACATTTTTTTACAGACTTTTTTAAAAAGAATAATTTTTGTACTAGCAATATCGTAGTCAGCGTCCTCTATTTTTTTTTTAATAAATAGATACAAGGCCTCTTCATTCTTAGGGTCTAATAACAATACAGTGTTAAGGTTTTTTTCAAATTCACTCTCATTTTTTTTTAATTTATGAATTTTAGATAAATACAAATAGCTATCGATATTTTTAGTATTCCTTACAATATCTTTCTCAAAATTTATTTTAGCTTCATCTAATTTTTTTTCTTCAAAATCTAAAATTCCTTTTTGAAAAAATTTAGATGTTTGAGCGTATCCAATTGATATATTTATAAAAGTTAATATTAGGAAAAAATTTATTATTTTAATCATTCGTTGGATAGTTTGGCGATTGTTTAGTAATTTGAACATCATGAACATGCCCTTCTTTAATACCAGAATTTGTTATTTCAACAAACTTAGCATTATTTTTAAAAGTTGATAGGTTTTGCGCCCCTACGTAACCCATTGAAGATTTCAACCCTCCCACTAATTGATCAATTATATTTTTTACTGGTCCACGGTACGGAACTCTTCCCTCAATACCTTCGGGAACTAATTTTAAATGATCTTTGATATCTTGCTGAAAGTATCTGTCAGCAGACCCCCGTGCCATCGCTGATATGGATCCCATTCCTCTATATGATTTATAAGATCTTCCTTGATAATAAAATATTTCCCCAGGTGTTTCATCTGTTCCCGCTAATAATGACCCTATCATCACACTATCTGCTCCAGCGCCAATAGCTTTGGCTATATCACCTGAATATCTTATTCCACCATCAGCTATAATTTTTACATTTTTAAATTTTTGCAAACCTTTTTTAACATTTAAAATTGCTGAAAATTGAGGGTAGCCAATTCCCGCAACCACTCTAGTTGTGCAAATGGATCCTGGGCCTATACCAACTTTTACTGCATCAACTTTTAATTTTGCTAATTCAATAGCTGCTTCTGCTGTAGCAATATTACCTGCTATCAAAGTTATATTTTTAAATTTTGCCCTAATTTTTTTTACTGCCTCTATTACAGCTTTACTATGTCCATGCGCAGTATCAATTACTATAAAATCACAACCAGCTTTAATTAAAGCGATAGCCCTATCGTACCCATCCTTGCCAACTCCTACAGCTGCGCCAACTATCAATGATTGTTTTTTATCTTTTGAAGCGTAAGGAAATTTTTCAGATTTTTCAATGTCTTTGACAGTTATTAAACCAATACATTGTTTTTTTGAGTTGATTACTATTAATTTTTCAATTCTATGTTTATGCAAAAGCTTTTTAGCTTCATTGCTTGAATAACCTTGTTTTATTGTGATAACTGATTTTGTCATAAGATCTTTTACTTTTGCTTTATCGTTAGTATTAAATCTTAAATCTCTATTAGTAATAATTCCTAATATTTTATTATTTTTGTCTACAACAGGAATTCCAGAAATTTTTTTTTCTTTAATTATGTTCTTAACATCTGAAACGAGGTTATCAGGACCAATTGTAATTGGGTTGACTACCATTCCTGACTCATATTTTTTAACCTTAAGGACTTCTAAAACTTGAGCATCTTGAGACATATTTTTATGAAGACATGAAGCTCCTCCTAATTGGGCCATTGCTATAGCAAGCCCAGACTCTGAGACCGTGTCCATTGCAGCAGACAATATAGGGACTTCTAGTTTAATATTTTTCGAAAGCGAGGTGGCAGTTTTACATTGCGATGGTTGCACGTTACTTTTTTGAGGAACCAATAATACATCGTCAAAAGTATATGCTTTGGATATTTCCATAAAATTATTTATGATATTTTAAAATTTTTGTCAAATAAATTAGGTAATAAGTGCTTAAATGCTAGATTTGAGAAAAAATATAGTTTTCTTTTGAGTCTTTTCTGCTCGAGGAGGGTTTTATAATTTTGCTACTTGTAAAATTATTTTTCGAAAATGATATTATGTCTTTATCCAACTCTCCATTAAAAAATTTACATAAGACTTTACCGTTATTATTTAAAAAATTTAATGAAAATTTAAGAACCTCTAAACAGATAGTGTTAGTTTTAAAAGCATCGAGTTTTTTGTTACCTGTAGTATTTGTAGCAATATCCGAGAGTATTAAATCAAAACTTTTATATTTACCTTTAATTTTTTCTTGTATTTCATCATCTGTAAAGTCACCTTCTAGGAAATCAACATTTTGAATCTGGTCCATATTTAACAAATCGACTGCTAAAATGTTTTTGCATCCTCTTTTTATTAAAAGCTGCGACCAACTGCCAGGTGATGATCCAAGATCCAGAATATTATCATTTTTTTTAAAAAGTTTAAATTTGCTATCAAGTTCCTCTAGTTTGAATACAGCTCTTGATCTGTAACCTAATTTTTTTGCTTTAATAACAAGATCATCATTATGATGTCTCTGGAGCCATCTTTTTGAACTTCCACTTAAGTTTTTTTTTTTAAATTTAATCAATGGAGTATCTAAAAGATTTTTCTTTAATATTACCAGTGATAGTTTTAACTTTAGTTTTTAAATTTCTGTCGTATCGCATATCTTTTCCATCAATAAAGACACCGCCTGCTAAATGCATAATCCCAATTTCATTGTGAGGGTAATACCTCTCAACAAATAACTTTCTATCTTCGTCCCAATATGTTGTGTTGCTAAATGGTATCCAGTTACAATAGTATGGCAATAACTCAATCTCACATTTATCTATGTAGACACTATAATTTAATGCTATTTGCTCCGAACCAAATATTCTACCTTTCTTTAAAGACACCTTAAGATTCTTTTGCCAAATATTCCATATTGGTGACTGAGAATTTAATGCAAAAACACCTACATTCAAATGTGGTTCTGTTCCCATGAATTGAGATTCTTTAACGCCATATCCTGATGATAAACCATGCTTTAAATTTTGAGACTTTATAATTCCCAAACTTCTATAAAGCCAATTTACCCTCAGCACTCTACCTGTATGTCTATCAGACATGTTACACATAGCTATTTTGTTATCCTTTGAACCATTTATTAAATGTTCAATAGCAACCCATGAGTTGATCCATGCGTCACAGTCTATCCATATTATTTTATCAAATTCGGGAAAGTAATTAGGCAAAAAAGGTCTGCAAACTTGGCTTTTCAACCATTCCCTGTTCCTAATTTTTTTTTGATCTACCTCAATATCCCACTTGGCTTTTTTTATACTATGAACTTTATCTGTAATTTTTTTTTTTTGATCCTCATTCAAACCAGCATCTAAAATGCAAATACTTAAATCTTTGCTCTTGTTGAAACTTTTTATAGAGTCGATCAAATCTTCTAATAAATGAAAATAATTTTCATCCGCAAGGCTGACAATTGCAATTTTTTGATTAGATAATTTCATCAGATATTAAGCTGTCACCTTTTTTATTCTTTTTATCCTTAATTTTTTTTAAATTTATAAAGTGAAAAAAACTTACTGGAATTAAGAAAAAATAAATCATACCTACAAGCGTTAAGGTTTCGAATGTTTTATTAAATAGAAAGCCAGAGAGTAAAACAAGACTTAATGCCAATAATATAAAAGAGCTTTTGGAAATTTTTATTTTTTTAAAAGCATATGTAGGAATTTTGCTAATCATTAAAAATGATGTAACCAACATAATAATTAGCACTACAATTTCATTAATATAACCTTTAAATAAATAGTTAAAGTCTGAGAATGAGATTATCATTGGCATTAATGCCAAACCTGCCCCAGCAGGTGCAGGAATACCAGAAAAAAAATTTACCTTCCAATTGTTCCGGTCATCTTGATTTGTTGCATCAAGATTGAAACGAGCTAATCTTAAACAGCAAGCAACCACGAATAGCAAAGATATTATCCAACCATAAAACCCAAGATTATTTAATGACCAAAAATAAATAATTAAACTTGGACACACACCAAAATTTACAAAATCTGTTAAGGAGTCTAATTCTGCTCCAAATTTAGATGTGCCTTTAATTAATCTGGCTATCCTTCCATCTAGTGCATCTAGAATTGCGGCTAATACAATAAAAGTAATTGATTTTTCAAAGCTGCCTTCAAAAGCTAATTTCAAGGAGTTTAAACCTAAGCACAAACCTAGAATTGTGATTAAATTTGGTAAAGCTACCCTAAAATCTATTTTATTCATTTTAAGCTTTGACGCTTAATGTTTTTCTTCCTGCTAAAAGAGACTCTCCACCAACAACGGTTTGCCCTTTTTTAACCAGAACTCTAAAATTATTTGGAAATAACAGGTCAACGCGACTACCAAATCTTATTATTCCAAACCTCTGTCCTTGTTCAAACTTGTCTTCACTGTTGCAATATGAAATAATTCTTCTTGCTACCAGTCCTGCTACTTGAGTAACTACAATTTTATCATTTAAAGTAGAGGTAATTTTAATTATGTTTCTTTCATTTTTTAAACTCGCATCATCTAAGGATGCATTCAAATACTCGCCTGGTTTATAAAAAACTTCATCTACTTTGCAATCAATAGGAAATCTATTAACATGACAATTAAACACATTCATAAAAATACATACTTTTGTAAATTTTTCATTTTCAAGTGACAGTTCTTTGGGTCCAGAAACATCCTCTGAAATTTGACATATCATGCCATCAGCTGGTGCAATTAAAAAATTATTATCTTTCATTGGAAATCTTTCAGGATCTCTAAAAAAATAAAATACCCAAATAGAAATTATTATGCCGATCAAGCCTAATAGTTTTGAAAATAGAAGTAAAACAAATGTAGCGATTAAACTAATTGTCAAAAACTTATGACCTTCTTTATGTAGTTTTGGCAGTATAGTATCTAACATTATAATTGATTGATTTTATTAATTGTATATAAGACCTCTTTTATTAATAAAATGACTAAAATCAAAGTTAAAAATTCTGTTGTTGAGCTCGATGGAGATGAAATGACCAGAATTATTTGGTCATTTATTAAAGAAAAACTAATACTTCCATATCTTGATATTGACCTTAAGTATTACGACTTGGGAATGGAAAGTAGAGATAAAACAAATGACCAAATAACTGTTGATTGTGCAAAAGCTATTTTAGAGCATAACGTTGGTGTTAAATGTGCAACAATAACTCCAGATGAAGACAGGGTTAAAGAATTCAGTTTAAAAAAAATGTGGAAATCGCCAAATGGTACTATTAGAAATATTTTAGGAGGAACTATATTTAGAGAGCCTATAATTTGTCAAAATGTCCCTAGACTAGTACCACATTGGACTAATCCTATAGTGATTGGAAGGCACGCTTTTGGCGATCAATACAGAGCTACAGACTTCAAAGTTCCAGGAAAAGGAAAATTATCTATTAAATGGGAATCTGAAGACGGAAATGAAAATATTGAACATGAAGTATTTAACTTCCCATCTTCAGGAATTGCATTATCAATGTACAACCTTGATGACTCAATTAGAGACTTTGCTAGAGCTTCAATGAATTACGGCTTACAGAGAAAATGGCCAGTTTACATGTCTACAAAAAATACAATTTTAAAAGCTTATGATGGTAGGTTTAGAGATATATTTCAAGAAATTTTTGATAAAGAGTTTAAATCTGAATTTGAAAAAAATAACCTAACATATGAACACAGATTAATTGATGACATGGTTGCTTGTGCGCTTAAATGGTCAGGTAAATTTGTTTGGGCATGTAAAAATTACGATGGTGATGTTCAGTGTGATACTGTTGCCCAAGGCTATGGGTCATTAGGATTAATGACAAGTGTTTTGATGACACCTGATGGAAAAACAGTTGAGTCCGAAGCTGCTCACGGGACAGTTACTCGACATTATAGGCAGCATCAACAGGGTAAAGAAACATCAACAAACCCGATTGCATCAATCTTTGCATGGACTAGAGGTTTGATGCACAGAGGAAAATTAGATGGAAATGACGAATTAATAAAATTTGCGAAGTCTTTGGAAGAAGTTTGCATAGAATCTGTTGAAAAAGGAGATATGACGAAAGACTTAGCAATACTAATTGGCAAGGACTCAAAATATTTGACAACAAATCAATTTCTTGAAGTTTTAAATCAAAACCTTCAAAAGAAACTTAACTAATACTCTCTATAATTTTCTTAAAAGCAGAGTTTACACTTTCTACAGTATTTTTACCGCCTCCGGATTGAGCAAAATCATTCCTACCACCACCACCACTACCACCAAGCAAAATAGACAGTTTTTTTGCAAAACTTGAGGCATCATAGCTTGTGGTAAGTTCTTTGCTTACGCCTACTCCAATAGAAGTTTTGTCGCCATCAATTGACACTATAAAAATAATTGAGTTAACGTTTTCTCTCTTAAGTTTATCTATTTGATTTCTTATTTCTTTAGCTGGAAATTTCAATAATATTTGCGTTAATATATTTTTATTATTTTTCTCAACTTTGTGAAATATATTTTTTTTATCATCTCCTAGAATATTTTTTATCTTCAATTCATTTAAATAATTACTAGCTTTAGCTATTTGTTCTTCATCTTTAAATATTTCAAATCTCTTAAAATCTCCATTTAAATTTTTAATTTCAGTTACAATAAAATTTAATTTTTCCTTAAGTTCAAATTTTTTTTTATTCTTTTCATCTGATTTTTTACTAATAAAATACTTTAACTCCTCGCCCCTCAGAGCCTCAACTCTCCTTACTCCTGAGGCAATAGAGTTCTCACTTATCACTTTAAATTCTCCTATTTCAGAGATGTTTTCAACGTGTGTACCACCACAAAGTTCGATTGAGTAAATTTTTTGATTATCTTCTCCCATCGAAACAACTCTCACTTCTTCTCCATATTTTTCTCCAAATAATGCCATTGCACCCTCATTAATTGCTTTTTCCGGTGACATCAGTCTTGTTAAGACTTTGCCACCTTGTTTTATAAGATCGTTTACTCTTTCATTTACTGTATCTAACTGTTTTTTTTCAATTTGTTTTGAATGACTAAAATCAAAACGCAACCTATCTGGCCCTACATAAGAACCTTTTTGTGCTACATGGTTACCTAGTGACTCTCTAAGAGCTGCATGAAGTAAATGGGTAGCAGAATGATTTGCTTTAATTTTATTTTTTCTTTCTGTTTGGATTTCAAGAATGCAATCTTGATTACGATTAATTTCACCCTCAATAACAACTCCAATATGAATAAATAAACTGCCAAAATACTTTTGTGTATCGGTTATATTAAATGTTCCTGTTTCCGTTTTCATACTACCGCTATCCCCAACTTGCCCACCAGATTCGGCATAAAAACATGTTTGATTTGTAACAATTATAATTTCATCATTTTTAAAAACTCTACTAATTTCCTTATCATTTTTAATAATAGACAAAATTTTAGCTTCAGTTTTTTCACAATTGTAACCAACAAATTCAGTTGCTCCAAACTTATCTTTAATTTCATACCAAATTTTATTTACTGAATCGGAACCAGACCCTTTCCATGACTTTCTAGCCTCGACTTTCCTCTCTTCCATAATTTCATAAAATCGATCCGTATCTACTTTAATATTTTGTGGTTTAAAATAATCTTCTGTTAAATCCAATGGAAATCCATAAGTATCGTAAAGCTTAAACGCAACGTCTCCATTTAAAGTTTTGTTTTTAATATTTAAACTCTCTTCTTTAATAATTTTCATACCATTTGATAGCATCGATTGAAATTTTTCTTCCTCATTAACAATAGTTTCTTGAATCAAATATTTTGCTCTTTCTAATTCTTGATATTCTGAAGACATTTCATTTATTAAGTGCTCCGTCATTTTGGACAAGACGGATTCTTTTGAACCTAACGTATTAGCGTATCTCATAGCCCTTCTCATTATTCTCCTTAAAACATAACCTCTACCTTCATTAGAGGGCATCAAACCATCAGCTATTAAAAAACATGAAGCTCTCAAATGATCTGAAATTACCCTATGACTTGAAATTGTTTTTTCATCAATTTTCGTCTTTGTAATTTCAGCGCTTAAATTTACTAAAGATTTAAAAAGATCAATTTGATAATTGTCATGTGTACCTTGCAAAACAGCAGCCATTCTTTCAAGCCCCATACCCGTATCAACAGATGGTTTGGGTAACGAAATTCTTTTATCTTTACTGATTTGTTCATATTGCATAAAGACTAAATTCCAAATTTCGATAAATCTGTCACCATCTTCATTTTTAGAACCTGGAGGACCTCCAAATAAATGTTCACCATGGTCATAAAAAATTTCTGAGCATGGTCCGCAGGGTCCTGTGTCTCCCATTGACCAAAAATTATCTGAGGTTGATATTCTTATTATTTTGCTTTCATTTAAATTTGCAATTTTTTTCCACAAATCAAAAGCTTCTTGATCATCTGCATATACTGTCACACATAATTTATCTTTATTTAATTGAAAATCTTTAGTTATCAATTCCCATGCATATGAAATTGCCTGTTCTTTAAAATAATCTCCAAATGAAAAATTTCCCAGCATTTCAAAAAATGTGTGATGTCTAGGTGTGTAGCCAACATTTTCTAAATCATTGTGTTTTCCACCAGCTCTTACGCATTTTTGAGATGTTGTTGCTCTCTTATAACTACGATTTTCAACACCAGTAAAAACATTTTTAAATTGTACCATTCCTGAATTTGCAAACATCAAAGTTGGGTCATTCTGAGGTATTAAAGGACTTGAGCTTACAACCTTATGGCCTTTATTTTTAAAAAATGATGTAAATGTTTTTCTGGTATCTCTTAATGTTTTTTTCATTAACGAGATAATTACAACTTTTAGATTATATGTCTAGTAAGGGAAAGGCGCTCATTGGTTGAGCGCCTCTGAAGATGCTAAAAATTCTTAGTCTTTTTTCTTGCTACTTTTTTCACTTTCTTGAGTTTCTATATTTTCCTCAATACTTTCCTCTTGTTTAACAAGATCGCCTTCTAATTTTTCACTAATTAAACCAGCATTAGCTCGTATCGACATTTCTATTTCTGCAGCAATATTCATATTATTCTTTAGGTACTGCTTGGAGTTTTCTTTTCCCTGTCCAATCTTTTCACCTTTATAAGAATACCATGCACCACTTTTCTCGATGATATTAGCTTTTGCCCCGAGATCAATAAGCTCACCTAATTTGCTTATTCCTTCACCGTACATAATGTCAAACTCTACCACTTTAAATGGTGGAGCAACTTTGTTTTTAACAACCTTTACTCTGGTTTGATTGCCAATAACTTCCTCTTTATCTTTTATTGCCCCAATTCTTCTAATATCCAATCTTACAGATGAGTAAAATTTAAGAGCATTACCGCCCGCTGTAGTTTCTGGGCTACCAAACATAACGCCAATTTTCATTCTAATTTGGTTAATGAATATTACCATTGTATTGGACTTAGAGATGCTTCCAGTCAATTTCCTTAATGCTTGACTCATAAGTCTTGCTTGCAAACCAACGTGATGATCTCCCATGTCTCCTTCAAGCTCAGCTCTTGGTGTCAAAGCTGCAACAGAATCTACAACTAATACTGATACTGCTCCTGATCTAACTAGGGTGTCTGCAATCTCCAATGCCTGTTCCCCTGTATCAGGCTGAGATATCAGTAGCTCAGAAGTGTCTACGCCTAATTTTCTTGCGTAGGCAGGGTCTAAAGCATGCTCAGCGTCAACAAATGCGCAAACACCGCCTGTTTTTTGAGCTTCAGCAATTGCTTGCAAAGCTAAAGTTGTTTTACCAGAGGACTCTGGTCCATAAATTTCTACAATTCTACTTTTTGGTAGACCGCCTATTCCAAGTGCAATATCCAAACTTAAAGATCCTGTTGAAATTGCCTCAATATCTAAAGCCTGATCTTTTTGGCCAAGTTTCATTACTGAACCTTTTCCAAAATTCTGGTCTATTTGGCCAATGGCCGCTTCCAATGCTTTTTGCTTATCTTTATCGGATTCTTTTCCGCTATTTACTACTTTAAGGTTACCTTTAGTCATTTTATTTATCCTTTTTTTTGATTAAATTATTATTAAGAATCATTAATAAAAATGTACACATTTTGTTCTTATTTACAATATTATAAATAAGTAACTGAAATATTTGAATTTTTTAGAATATGTGTCTTATCCAGTTCTTTTTTGAGTAATCTTCTGGATCAATTATATTCGCTTCCAAGTTAAGAAATGTTGCGGTTAAATTGCCGGTAACTTCGAGCAATTTAAACCTTGATAAAATCTCTTCTTTTTCGATGTCTGCAAAGTTAAGATTGGCCTCAAGCAATAGTGATCTCGAATTAAGAACATCTAATGTATCTCTGGATCCATTTTCATACTCTTGGACAATTCCCTCATAGGCAATCTCAGCTGCTTTTTGTTGAGCTTTTGCAAGAGCTAATTCACTTTTTTTCAATTGATATTCAGACCAAATATTTGTGGCATTTTTTATTGTTTCATTTTCTTTATCTTGAAAATCCAACTCACTACTAACTTTGAGGGCTTTCTTTTCTTTTAAGAAAGAATAATTTTTTCCACCAGAATACAAGGGTATTTCTACTTTAGCTTGAAAAATAGATTGCTCTCTTTCACTTATTGTAGAACTAACATCCTCATTTTCTGAAACTTCAAATGATACGGAAGCCTTGGGCGCAAACTCCTCTAATGCATCTTTAAATAAATAATCAGATTTTTTAAATTTAAATTTAGAAATAAGTAATTCAGGGTTATTAGTTGAGGCTAAGTTTAATGTTTGATTTAAATTTTCAGGTAATTTTAAATTTAAATTATCTATATTTTTTATACCTTTTGGCTCATACCCCACAATATTTGCAAAATTTTTTTCACTAACAAGGACATTGTTTTGCGCACGTATATATTTTGCCTTCGCAGCTGCTAAGGATGACTCGGATTGGGCTAAATCTGAAAGCTTGATTGCTCCCCTTTCATATCTACTTTTTCCAAGTTCAACCTGTCTATCTGACAGGTTTAAGTTATCTTGAGTTATATTTAACTTTTTTTTAGATGCTAAAACAGATGTATATGCGTCAACAGCTTTATACAAAACTTGCTGCTCTATAGACTTAAGTTCTTGCCTTGCTACACTTACATCTGTTCTAGTTGCTAAAGCCCTGGGTATGCCCTGTAATATTTTTTGTTCAATTTTTATTGATTTTTTTTCAGTTTGCAAATTACTATCTGCAATATTTGATCCTGAAACATTTTTTTGAGATTCATTCAGGTAATCGCCTTTGGTCACCGAACCAGTTATGGATGGTTTAAAAATTGAGTATGATTGAATTAATGTTTCATCAATCGCTTTAGTTTTTTCTCTTTGTGAATTTAACTCTTTATTATCAATATAAGTTGATGCTAATGTTTTAAATAAGTTTTCACTATTTGCATATTGCGGAAAAATAAAAATAATTAAGGTTATTTTTTTTAAAAATTTAAACATTTTTAATAGCATCCTCAAGGTAATCTAATCTATCTTGGCCCCAAAAAACCTCTCCATTAAAAATATATGATGGCGCGCCAAAAACATCTTGGCTAATTGCATCACTTGAATATTTTTCGTATAAATTTTTAACATCATTACTTAAAGACATTTTTTTTATTTCTTCAAAGTTTAATTTTAAATTATTACAAATTTCTTGAAGTACATTTAAATCAGAAATATCTTTCTCTAACGACCATAAATATTTAAGACACTCACTACCAAAAATTAGTTTTTTTCCCATTTGAGCGACTGCAATAACAAATTTTGCAGGTAGGTGCGGATCAGATGGAGGGAAAAATTTTGGATTTGTATTTATTGGGATATTAAATTTTTTACCAATACGTTTGATTTCTACAATTCTATACTTTTGTCTTGAAGGGTGTCTCTTTGGAACCGGTAAACCGCCAGTATTTGAAAAGACAGTACCAACTAAATCAAAAGGCCTCTCGTCAACTTCGATCTTATATTTTTCAACTAAGTTTTGGAATCTTTCAGATGCCAAATAAGCAAAAGGTGATGCAACACTATAATAATATTCCACTTTCATATATGAGAACTGATATATACATTTCTGTAATTAAATAATAAAGTAAATAATGTTTGAATTGTATACTGCTGATACGCCCAACGGTAAAAAAATTTCAATAATGCTTGAAGAGTTAGGGGTGTCTTATAAAGTAAAAAAAATTAATATTTTTAAAGGCGATCAGTTTAAACCTTCCTTTTCAAAAATAAGTCCATTTAATAAAATTCCAGTCTTAAGAGATATAAAGTCAAAAAAAAATATTTTTGAGTCTGGCGCAATTCTTATTTATCTTGGGGAAAAATATAATAAGTTTTATAATAAAAAAGATAGGCTTAAAATTTTACAATGGTTGATGGCGCAAATGGCCTATATTGGCCCAATGATTGGTCAGCATCATCAATTCCATCATTACAACTCTGGTAAAAGTAAATTTGGAGAAGAAAGATATTTTAGGATCGCAAAGATAATTTACAAGGACCTGGATAGAAGATTATCTAAATCAAAATATCTTGCAGGAAACAATTACTCTATAGCGGATATTGCAACTTTTCCATGGATCGCCAGACATGAATGGCATGATATTGGTTTAAAGAAACATAAAAATTTAACGAGATGGTATAAAATTATAGGAAAACGAAAAGCTGTCATAAGAGGTTATGATTTTATGAATAGAAATGATCCTATTCCAAAGGCTTAGTCGTTAGCGAAAACTTTCTCTTGTTTTTCATGCTGTTCTTGGGCCTCAACCGTCATTGTTGCAATTGGTCTTGCAATTAATCTTTTTAGACCAATTTCTTCACCAGTTTCTTCACAATAACCATAAGTTCCATCGTCAACTTTCATTAAGGCAGAGTCAATTTTTTTTATTAGTTTTTTATGTCTATTAACGGTTCTCATCTCTACCGCTTTACTTGAATAAGAAGTTGCTTGATCCACTACATCAGCAGATGCTGCATTGTCATCATCGTTACCAAAAATAATTCTATTATTTTGATCAATTAAATCATTTTTCCAATTGGCAAGAGTTTTTTTAAAAAAAGCTTTATGCTTTGCGCACATATACTTCTCTTTGGTTGTTGGAATATAGTTTTTTGGTATCTTTGTTGGCATATTTAAAAAAGGTGAATATAGGTCTGTATTTTTTACTGTCAATTAATATGAAACAAATTAATCATCAGAGAAAATGGTTAAAAATAAAGAATTATCGATTTTTTTATTCACACATTTAGTGATTTGGACGATTGTTCCAGCAATAACAAACCAAAATTTACCACTCGATACAATAGAGCATATTGCATGGGGATCCAACTTAGATTGGGGATTTAGAAAACACCCTCCATTTGTGGCCGTGCCTTTGAAAATTTTTTTTGAGATATTTGGTAACCAGGATTGGGCATTTTACTTTTTAAGCCAAATATTTGTTGTTTCTTCCTTTTATTTTATGTTCTTATTTTCAAAAGATATATTGGGAAATAATCAAGACGCATTGATATCAGTAGTAATTTTAGAAACTATTTTTTATTACAATTTTACCACACCTGAATTTAACGTAAATGTTGTTCAGCTTCCTTTCTGGGCTCTCACAATTTTTTTATCATATAAATTTTTTAAAAATGAAAAAAATACAAAATACCTTGTTGCCCTAGGTATTTGTGGAGCAATTGGTTTGTTGTCAAAATACCTGTTTATTTATTTGTTGTTCGGATTAAAATTTTATTTTTTAAACAAGATTTATAAAAATGGTTTTAAATTTATCTATATATTACCTGGACTTGTACTTTTAGCTTGTATCAGTCCTCATTTAAATTGGCTCTTAGATAATAATTTTTCAACCATTTCTTATGCACTTAAACGAGCGGGCCAAGAAAAGGATTTTGTTGACCATATATATCAACCTATAATTTTTATACTTAAGCAAGTCGGGATATTATCATTATTGTTTTTATCTTTGCTTTATTTGTATAAGAAAATAAAGTTTAAAATAAGTTTTAAAGATAACAATCTTTTATTTTTATTTTCAGTTGTAATTGTACCTTTGGTCTTTGTTTTGTTAACATCCTTAATTCTAGGTTCTAAAATAAGAACGATGTGGATGACACCATTTTATTTAGGAATAGGTACATTTTGTATTTATATAATAAAAAATAAATTTGATAAAAAAAACTTAAAAAAAATTTATATTTTAACATTTTTGATGATCTTTGTTTCCTCATCAACTTATGCCGTAATATCAATTTATAATCAAAATAAACGTACAGACTACAAGGGCAAAGAGGTTTCGAAAAGAGTTCAAAAAATGTGGGATAACTGGGCGGTTAATAATAATTTATCTAATAAGAAAATTGTAAGTATTTATGGAGATGAATGGTTTGCTGGTAACCTTATTTATAATTTAAAAGATAAACCAAGTTGGTTTGATTATACAGTTGATAAATATGATGTAAATATAGACTATATAAAAATTTGTAATGAAAATAAAATTTGTTTAAAATTAAATTATAAAGACTTAAAATGAAAAAATATTTAATTCTTATTCCTGTTTATAATGATTGGGACTCAGTATTTGAGCTTTTAAAAAAAATCGATCATGTAATAACACAAAATAATTTTGATATTTTAATTGTAAATGATGCATCTACTATTGATTTCCAATTTAATGATCATAACTTTTCTAAAATTAATTCAATTAGAATTCTCAACTTAAAAACTAATGGTGGTCATCGTATAGCTATTGCTTCAGGCCTTATGTACTGTAATGACAACTTAGATTTTGATTATGTAATACCAATGGATGGAGACGGTGAAGATAGGCCAGAAGAAATCAATTTATTTTTAAAATCAGTAGATGAAAAAAAATCCAAAGTTATTGTTGCCGAAAGAATTAAGCGTAGTGAAAGTTTTGTTTTTAAACAATGTTACAAAATTCATAAATTTTTAACTCTTTTAATGACCGACAAGACAATTAAATTTGGTAATTTTTCCTGTTTATCGAAAAAATCCTTGGAAACACTGCTTTCTAACGGGTTAGTTTGGCTTAGTTTTTCCGGTGCATTAAAAAGTCATTTCTCAGATTACGAAAAAGTCCCATCCATTAGAGGGACGAGATACTTTGGGTCAACAAAAATGAACTTTTTTAAGCTAGTTCTTCACTCATTTAGAATTCTTTCAGTTTTTAAAAATACACTCTTTCCTAGAGCTTTAATTTTAGCAATTTTTTTTCTAGGTCTATCTTTTTTTTCATCGTTATTTTTTGCATTTATATCGTCCGTTTTGTTTATATTTCTGTCATTCATTAACTATCTAGCAAAGGATAATGATTATGAAAAATTGCAAGATTACAAATCAAATATTAAAGACGCATTAAGCTTGTATAACAGGTAAATAATCAAAATTTGAAGTATCAATCTTAGAAGAATGATTTCTTTTCATTTTCCAATGATTGTAAAAACCAGTATCAGCTATGGTAATAATATTTTTTCCAAATTTAGAATTCGCCACATCAATAGCTTTCATTAATTTTTGTGATTGCTTTTGATTATTTTGCGCAAACAAAATATCATTATATTTTTCTTTTTTGGACAATCCCGAAAAAATAACACCTGCCTTTTGATAATGTGGCCCTTTTAGAAAAATTTCTTTTAAAGAGCTAACGCAAACTTTAACTAGTGCGATACTATCATCTGTCGGTATAGGTAAATCAATTTTTTTAGATTTAGAAAAAAATTTTTGATTTTTATCAAAGGGACTATTTCTAATAAAAACTGTAACTGTTTTTACAACTTGACAATCGTATCTTATTTTTTCTGCTGCGTTTAAACAATGTGCAACGATAGATTCTTTTAAAATTTCATAATTTAAAACTTTTTTTCCAAATGAACGTGAAACACAACAGTTTTTTCTTAAAGAGAGATGATCATCTTCAAAATATATGCAGCTAATTTCTCTTAGTTCCATCACAGTTTTTAATCCTAAAATATTTGTATTTTTTTTAACCCAATTGTTATTTGAAATTTTTAATGCATATGCATTTTTAATTTTGTTTGTTTGATATAACTTTGATATTTTTCTACCAACACCCCACACATCTTCAATTGGGAAATTTTTTAAAAAATTATTAATTTCATTATCTGTTATTGAAATAAAGTTTTTTACACCAATCTTTTCTTTTTTTGCAAGGTGATTTGCAATTTTTGATAATGTTTTTGTATTGGCAATACCAATGCTCACTGGAATACCGGTCCATTTTAATATCAAAGACCTAAGCTCATTTGCAAATTTAGTTAGCTCCTCATTTGGAATTAGTTTTAAATCTAAAAAAGCTTCGTCTATTGAGTAAACTTCTATACGAGGAGAAAATTGTTTTAATATTGACATTACTCTCCTCGAGATATCTCCATACAAAGCATAGTTAGAAGAAAAAACTTTAACATTGTAGCTATTGACCAAATTCTTAACTTTAAAATAAGGTTCCCCCATCTTAATTCCGATTTTCTTAGCTTCGGTTGATCTTGATATTACGCAACCATCATTATTAGATAGAACAACAACTGGGAGATTTTTAATTTGAGGATTAAATAATCGTTCACAAGAAACATAGAATGAATTGCAGTCTACTAGTGCAATTTTTTTATCACTTTTATTTTTTAGTCTTATGTATGACATATGTTACAACTCCCCAAATTTGGGATTCGCTACCTTCTTTAATTTCAAGGTATTGGTTTGTATTTCTTGTAACTAAATAAAATTTGTTATTTTTTTTTACAATTTTTTTTACTACTAAATTTCCATTATAGTTGAGAACAGTAATTGAGTTTTGTTTTATGCCCAGACTTCTATCGACGATTAAAACATCACCATCATATATGTGCTCTTGCTCCATAGAGTTTCCTGAAACCCTTATTAAAAATGTAGACGCTTTATTTGTAATAAGCTCTTCATTAAGGTTAATTTCTTCTTCTAAATAATCAGTAGCAGGTGAGGGAAATCCTGCGCAGACTTTTTGCAATAACATTGGTATTTTTTCATTAATTTTCATGTTCCTATTTTGTTCTTTTTTAAGATAAATTTCAACTAACTTGTAAGTTGTATTTTGAGTCTAAAGTTGAATCGTAAGGGAATCAAAAAGAGAACATAAGGTCTGGGCACAAAATGTTAATGTGGATAATTTTTAAGAACTGCTTCTTTTAAAATAGTTACCAAGAATAGTTGCGCCAGGTTCTATGCTAACAGAATTATAAGAAACTTTTCCATGAACTTTTGCAGATGGGCCAATAGCAACTCTATTGGCATTTATGTCTCCTTTAACCTCTCCTAAGATAAATACCCAGTCAGCGTTAACGTTGCCAGATATGATTGAATCTGAACCAGATTTCAAAAACTTACAAGTCAGGTCGCCATTTACCTTGCCGTTAAAAAAAATAGTTCCATCAAACTCAATACTAGAATTACAATTTAAAATATTAGCTTTAGATGGAAAAATTTCATTCACTTGCTTAGTTTCTTTTGAATAAAAAAGAGACTTTATAAAATTTAACATTATTTAACTCCAAGACGTTTTTGTATATCGCTTGAAGATGTTGTAAACCTAAATACATACTTTTCATCTGGCTTGGCTCTTTTAAAACACTCTTGGGCACATAGGGCACCTTCATGAAACCCACTAAGTATTAATTTTAATTTTCCAGGATAGGTACAAATATCACCTATTGCAAAAATACCTTTTTCATTGGTTTCAAAATTTTGTGTATTAACTTGAATACATTTTTTATCTAAATTAAGACCCCAATTAGCAATCGGACCAAGTTCCATTTTCAATCCAAAGAAAGCTAAAACACTA
>CBFHHD010000012.1:0-12993 GCA_965655605.1 Candidatus Pelagibacteraceae bacterium
TAGAAAGAGTTTTTTCAATTTTTAAAAATTTACCTAAAGAGAACGTAACAAATAGAACGACAAATATATTGATTATTATGATAAATATTGAGGTAGAACCATATTCATACAACTCATGTATACTTAACCGTATACCAATTAATGCAACGCCAATTTTCAATGCATAGTTTATTAGTAATTTGCATAGTTTATCAAGATTAGAAAAGTTTAAAAAATTTCCGATAATCAAGCCAAATAAAATACAAAATAGTGCAGAGGATAAAATAATTAAATTAGTTGATAAAAACTTAGATAAAAATTCAGAAATTATAATTACGAAAAGTGCAATTAATGAACTCTTGATCATTTAATATCTATGTTTGATGTATCCACCAGTTCTTTTATATTAAAATTTTTATTTAATATTAGATCAATCAAGTCATCAGTTTTTGGGTTATTAAATACACCAAATAACCTTTTAGCTTTTGCTGTTATATCAGCCTCGCTCATTGGATTGTCTGGTGTGCCTCTTACAGAGCTAGCGTGATAAAATAATTTTTTTCCATCATTTAAAATAATAGTAATCTTTGACTGCCGTTCAGGTCTTGCAATTGCCAATTCGTCACTTGGAATCGCTTTTATTTTTTTTCTCAATTCCACAACATCAGCATTATTAAATAAACTTTCATCATGAGCTTCTTCATATCCCATAGTTTTTTTTATTAGATGAACAGCTATTAAATGTTGTGCACTTATTGAGGGTATTTCGCGGTCGTTAACTATGTGATACCGATCCGACGGAATTTCAACGGTAAGTTCATTGATATCCTTATAATCAAACTCATTATTTTTTAACAAATACTCAATCGCGTCCATCATTGATTGAATAGGGGATCCAACTGACCATTTTTTTAAAGACGCATGATCAATTTCAAATTTTTGACCAAGGTCTTTTATGATTAATTCAGGATTTGCATTATGGGCGAATCCTTCATGAAAACCTCTTTCACCTAACAAAGGGTCAGAAACAGAAGTAAAATTATCTTTGGCTAATAAAGCTGAATAAATTGCATTTCTTGTTGTCATACCAGAAAATACAAATGCTTTTTCAATATGATCGGGATCTCTATTCCAACATGCTAAGCCAGATGCTTGTTGAACAGTATAAGACAACAGGTAATTACATTGTTTGTGAGTAAGTTTTAAAAGAGCTCCCGCAGTTGCTGCACACCCAAAAATAGGACCTAAACTATGTGTTGCAAATATTGAAGTCTTTGGAGTTTTATAACCAAGGCTTGTCGTTATTCTAACTCCAACATCATAACCAAGAGCAATTGATTTAAGTAGATCTTCACAACTAGAATTTTCTTTTTCTGCAATTGCAATCGCAGTGGGTATAATTGCACACCCTGGATGAAATCTACCGAGGGTATGTGAATCATCAGTTTCATTTGCATGAGCGGCCATACCATTCGCAAATCCCGCATGAATACAAGAAACCTTAATATTATTTCCTAGTAATGTTGACTCATTGGGTCCACCCAAACTTTTTGAAAAATTAAAAGCTTTTTGACCAGGGGGTAACAATCTACCAGTCAAAATAGAAATCATTGCGTCAAGCAAATGAAATCTTGTTTTTTTTTGCGTTGCTTCTGGAAGGCTTTTTTCCAAGGCAACTGAAATATATTTTGTTAGCTCTTGTTGAATGTCCATTAGTAAATTCCTGAAATATTGTTTTTTTCTAAGTTTATTGAGTTTTCAATACAAGATACATTTAATTCTTTTACCTGATCTGAGCTTAATGCGCTTAAATCATCTACAAGCTTAAGAAACCTTGTCTCCTCATCATTTGATACTAATTTTTCAAACAATGGTTTCATTTTCTTTATATATTCTTGCCTTTTAAATGGCGTTTTTCCACTTGGATGTGCATTGGCAAATTCTAATTGTTCTACAATCTTTACTCCATTATTTAATTCAATTTCAACTCTAGCGCCCTGTGCCTTTTTAATAGGATCTGGCTCATCATAGTATTTTTTGTTCCACTCATCATCCTCAAAAGTTTCAATTTTATTCCAAAGCTTAATAGTTTCTTTGTTGTTTTTTCTTTCGTTTGAATAACTCTTTTCATGATGCCATTCACCATCCTCCAGCGCCACCGCAAATATATACATCGCAGAATGGTCTAGAGTTTCTCTGGTTGCTTCTGGGCTGTACTTCTCTTTATCATTGCTTCCACTGCCCATAACAATGTGAGTATAGTATTTGCTGTAAATATTTATTTTCTTTATTTCTTTAGTATCTGCTATTTTTTTTCTCACATTAAAGGCAAGATCAATCAACGCGTTTCCATGATAACCGGCGGAATGCTCTTTTGTGAAAGTTCCTAAGATGCCATTTCTTGGCTCATTCAAATCTGGTAGTTCAATACTTAAATCGTTGTTATCTTTTTTTAAAAGAATTTGTATAATTCCATAATCTCCCTCCCAAACAGGACTTGGAGATGTATCACCCCTCATAGCTCTATCAATTGCATCAATAGAGTTTTTTCCACAAAGGCCAGGCGCATAAGCTTTCCAACTAGACAGGTCACCTTTTCTTCCTTGTCTTGTAAAAATTGATGTGTGCGCACTCCATTGAATAGCTTGGTAAATAACTTCAGTATCTAGTTTTAAAAGGTTTCCAAGTGCCCCTGTGATTGCAGGACCTAAATGACCAACGTGATCAATTCTATTTGGGTTTAGTGCAAGTGACATAGAAAGTCTTAATTGTATTTCGTAACTTGTTGCTATCGCTTTAATAAGTTGCTCGCCATTACAATTTTTTTGTTGTGCTACTGCAAGAATAGTTGGAATACAATCTCCTGGATGGCAAGTTTCTCTAGCCATTATATTGTCGTGAAAGTCTAATTCTCTTACCGCAACTGCATTGGCCCATGCAGCCCATTGACAATCAAATGTTTCTTTAGAACTTAGACCAAAAATCGTAGCCCCTTCTTTGTTTGCAAATTGCATAGCTTGAGATCTTGAAATTTTAACGGCTTTTCTATTTATGGCTGCGACTGCAACACCTGCATTATCTATAATTCTGTTTCCAACCATATCAATAATTTCAGGTGTAAGGTCCCAATCTTGCGAAGACATTTTTGCAATGCGCCATGCTAGCTGATCTTCTTTGTTAATTTTTTTACCTGGTTGTTGAGTTTTTATAGAAAATTTTTTCATTATAACTTTTTATACACTATTTAACGTTTCACAATATGAGACGTTATTTTACATATTGAACTTAACTCTAAAGTTGTGTTAAGTTTTGTCAAATTTAATTGATTAATTAAACACATAGGGGGAATAATGTTCAACTTAAATTACAAAAAGCTTTTAAGCTTTTTATCAGTGTTCGCTCTTCTTTTAACTTCAATGGGAGATGCATCTTTTGCAGCCTCACATAAGAAAAAGAAGAAAGAAACTTTCGCAAGTAAAGAGTGTGATCCAGTTCAAGTGGTAATTCACGCTTCTTACGGTGGTGGTACAGATACTACTGCAAGAATGATGTCTATTAGAACTAGAAGATATCTTAAAGCTGACATGCAAATTGTTGGTAAAAGAGGTGGTTCTGGAACTAAAGCACAAAACTACACTTTAACTAGACCTAAAGATGGTTGTACGATTATGGCTTTAACAGAGTCACACTTGTATACAATGGCTAGAGGCAAATCTAACATGAAGATCGATGATCTTGTAGGTGTTGCTAGAGCTATGGAAGAACCAACTTTCGTTGTTGTTAATGCTAAAAATAGAAAAATTGGAACAGCAAAAAAATTCATCAAAGAAGCTAATAAAAAACCAGTAACTGTTGGTATTGCTTCTATCGGTGGAACTGAGCATATTGGAATGTACAACTATTCAAAAGCTGCTGGAATTCCATTTAAGGCTGTTTCATTTGGATCGGGCGCTCAAAGTTTACAAGCTTTAGCTTCTGGAAAAATTGATGCTGCTTTATTAAACCCATCTGAAGCTGCTGCGCTAATTGCAGACAAAAAAATAAAAGCGATAGTATTACTTCATGATAAAGCTTTAAAAGATTATCCAAAAGTACCAACTTCATACTCTATGGGTCATGAAGTAAAAGTTGTAACTACAAGAGGTTACGCTGTACTTAAAGGAACTCCTGAAGATAGAGTTCAGGCGATCTCTAAAGCAATGGTTAAAGCTATGAAGCATGATACTTTTGCAAATTATCTAAGAGGCGCATCTTTAGACCCTGCTACTAGCCCTGCTGGTACAGAAGTTTGGGATAAGCAACTTAAAGAAAACTTCAAAAAAGCTCAAACAGCTTTAAAAGGACTCGGATTAATTAAATAATTTATGTCTGAAGGTAAAAAAAATATAAACTTCGCGCCTAGAACTCTAGGCGCGGGGTTAGTTCATAAAAAAGATTTAATTCTTGCTATAATATTAGTTTGCATAGGGTCATTTGCTTACTATGAGGCAGGAAAGTTTCCAGAAGCACCAGCTATATTGGGCGATACTTTAAATGCAGAAGTATTTCCAAGAATGTTAGTTGTGTTGTTGCTATTTTTAACTTGCGTTATTCCATTTGAATTTAAGTTAACGCCTGCAAAGGTAGATAAAATTGACAAAGATAGAGGCGATAAAACTCCATTGATAACATGGATGACAATTGTTGTTCTTTTAACAATTGTAACCCTTGCGGAGTTCTTAGGTTCCATATTAACTATGTTTACGATTTGTTTAACTGTTCCTGTATTATGGGGAGAGAAGAGATATTTAGCAGTTGCGATTTATGCGATTTTGTTTCCAGCATTTGTTACCATTCTATTTAATAAAGTGCTTGGATTGTATTTTAACCCTGGATTATTGGAGATGCTTAAATAATTATGGATGATGTCATTAGAGGATTTGGTTTATTATTAGAATTTGAAAATATTATTTTAATTTTTGGTGGAGTTTTAATCGGAGTTTTGGTTGGTGCTTTACCAGGATTAAGTTCACCAATGGCAATAGCTTTGTTAATGCCATTTACAATTAGTTTAGATCCAGTGGCATCAATTTCTATGATGGCAGCGCTTTATTGCGCAGGTACATTTGGGGGATCTATTACTGCAATTTTAATAAATGCGCCGGGCGCACCACCAGCTGTTGCAACAGCTTTAGATGGTTATGCAATGGCAAAAAATGGTGAACCAGGAAGAGCGCTTGGTTTAGCGGCAATGTCGAGCGTAATAGGTGGAATTATAGCAATTATAATTTTCCTATTCGCAACACCTCTTTTGGCTGAAGTTGCTTTAAAATTTGGACCAGTTGAGTATTTTGGACTATCCCTTTTTGCTTTGTCAATGTTAGCAGCCATGAGTGGAAAATCTTCAATTAGAAATTTAATAGCTGGAGTCATGGGTGTTTTGGTATCTACTATTGGAGTTCACCTCGCAACAGGTGTTGAGAGATTTGATTTTGGAGTACAAGAGTTAACAGAGGGTATTAAGTTTGTTCCAGTATTAATTGGATTGTTTGCAATGTCAGAACTATTAACTCAATCTAAAAGTTTAAATGCAGCAGTTGAAAGAATGAACGCAAAAGCTTTAAGACTTCCAACTTTTGCAGAACTTAAAAGCTTAAAAGGAACTATTTTAAGGTCATCTGGTCTTGGAACCTTTATTGGAATTTTACCAGCAGAGGGCTCTACTGTTGCAGCAATGATGGGTTACAACGAGGCAAAGAGATGGTCAAAGACACCAGAAAAATTTGGAACTGGTCATGCTGAAGGAATAGTTGGTCCAGAAGCTGCTAATAACGCAGCAGCAGGTGGTGCAATGGTTCCAACGTTAGCGTTAGGAATTCCTGGAAGCGGTACGACTGCACTTATATTAGCAGCCTTAGTAATGCACGGCTTTAGACCCGGTCCTTACCTTATAACGGAAACACCACACTTAGTTTATGCTATTTTTGGTGCAATGTTGTTTGCTAATTTTGCTTTTATGGGCATAGGTCTGGTTGGCGCAAGATTCTTTTCTTACGTCACATTTATACCTAAAAAGTTCTTATGGCCTTCTGTATTTGTATTTTCTCTTATTGGTTCTTACGCTTACAGCTCAGCTATTTTTGATGTTTGGGTAATGTTACTCTCAGGTATCATCGGTTATTTTGCTTTAAGAAATGGCTTTTCTCCAGCACCATTTGTAATGGGTTTAATTTTAGGAAAAATGGTTGAGGAAACATTTACTCAATCGATGGTTATTTATGATAGTAAGTTTATTAATTTCTTTGAGAGCGGTGTATTTATCTTCTTTATGATTTTAACTTTTATAAGTTTATCATCACCTTTCTGGGGGCAGATACGAGCCAAATTTGCTAAGAAGTAAAAATTGTCTAAAGATTTTAATAAAAACAAGGTTGTTGTAATAACTGGTGGGGCTAAAAAAATAGGTCGCGCAACAGCAAAAAAATTAGCTGATCAAGGTTTTAACATTCTAATTCATACCGGCGGCAAAAGCCTGGATGAAGCAAAAAAAACCGTATCTATTGCAAAAGAATATGGGGTTGAGTCTGATTACGTAGATGGAGATCTTGTTAAGCTTGAAACAATTGAAAAGATAAAACTAGCTGCAGAAAAACTTGGGTCACCCTCTGTATTAATTAATAATGCAGGTTTAAGAATTCATGATGATTTTGAAAAAATTACTTACGAAGATTGGAAAAGAGTTATGACCGTTAACGTTGACGCGTCTTTTCTTTGTGCCCAAGCATTAATTGGTCATATGGTTAACCAAAAATGGGGAAGGGTTATTAATATTGGCGGTTTGTCTGCACATATCGGCGCCAAAGAGAGAGCTCATGTTGTAACGTCCAAAGCGGCATTGATTGGACTGACAAAAGCAATAAGCATGGAGTTTTTAGAGAGAGGCATAACATGCAACTGCGTAGTACCTGGATTTATTGAAGATTTTGATAGTGAGGAAAAAGCTTTAAAAGGTCATTGGTTGCGTCATCCACAAACTCCAAATTTAGTTTTAAACCGATTTGGTAACCCCGATGAAGTTGCGGAAGTAATTGCCAATCTTTGTAAAAAAGATGCAGATTATATTAACGGACAAACACTTCATGTAAATGGTGGCAGTTATACTCCATGACAATTGCAGAGGAATTTTCAAATTGGGGGAAAGATCTTAAAATTGAAGATATTCCAACTAAATCAAGGCAAACTTTAGAATTTTTATTTAAAGATATTTGTGGAGTAATTGTTTCCGCAAGGAATGAAAATTATATCAAAAGTTTAGTCAAAACTTACAAAGGGTCAGGTTCGTTTATTTCGCTTGGTCATGGTAAAGATTTTGATCTTTTTTCTTCAGCAATTATTGGTGGAACTGCTGCACATGGAGAAGATTTTGATGATACTTTCGAAGGCAATCCAATGCATGTTGGAGCATCCATGATACCGGCAATGCTTGCCGCATCTCAAAAATTCAATTTAAATGGTGATCAAATTTTAAAAGGATTAATTGTGGGATCAGAATTAATTTGTAGATTGGCTCTGGTAGCACCTACAGCTATGCATAAACAATGTTTTCATCCCACAGCGGTTTGTGGAACCTTTGGTGTTGCTGCAGGATTGTCATCAGTTTTAGATTTAACGGAAAAACAAATGGTGTCAGCACTTGGTATTGCTGGAAGTTTTACTTCAGGTATAATTGAATATTTAGCGGAGGGCTCATGGACGAAAAGGGTTCATCCAGGTTGGTCAGCTAACTCAGGAATGAATGCTGCATTAATGGCAAAGTCTGATTTTTATGGACCACGTACAGTGTTTGAGGGTGAGCATGGCTTTTTTAAAGCATTTGCTCTTAGAGAAATAGAAAGAGATTTTTCACATTTAACTGACAGACTTGGCTCAAGATGGGAAACTGAAAATTTGGCATTCAAACCTTTTGCTTGTGGAACCATGGCACAACCTTTTGTAGATTGTGCAATTAAATTAAGAAAAAAAATTCCTGATCCAAAAAAAATTAAAAAAATTACTGCCAAAGTAGGAGAGGGCACAGTTCATAGATTATGGGAGCCTTCTAGTGAAAAGAAAAAACCATCAACACCATATTCTGCAAAGTTTTCTGTGCCATATTGTGTAGCTATAAGTTTTTTTAGAGGAGACGCAGGATTGAATGAATTCAATGAAGAAAGCATAAAAGATAGAGATGTTTTAGAACTTGCTAATAAAATTAATTATGAAATTGATCCGAATAATGAGTACCCTAAAAATTATACAGGTACTTTGACCTGCGAAACTGACGAAGGTTCATTTACTGAAGATCAAAACTGTTTTAGAGGTGGAAAAAAAGAACCACTTACAATTAATGATATTGAGAAAAAGTATGAGGCTAATGTAAAATTTTCCAAAATGTCAGCTGAAGAAATTAAAAATTTAAACAGTTTTATAAGTAACATTTTTAAGAGTCCTGACTTTTCTAAAATAAACTTTTAACTAATGAATTCTGATTTCGATATTGCAGCTTTGTTTGCAAGTTTAGGTTTTTTTGAACTTTCAATTCTAATTATTACAGCATTTTTTGCATCAGTGGTGTCTGGAATATCTGGATATGGAGGGGGTATGACTTTAGGTTTATTAGTTTCACCTTTTATACCAATTAAACTCTTAGTGCCTTTGATGTCTGTCTTTGTTTTGTTTTCCAATCTTTCAAGGATGTATTATTACCGTAAAAATATTTTTTGGAAAAAGGGAATATACTTTGCTGCTATTTCAACACCGTTTTTAATAGCTGGTACAAATTTTTATGCATCGGTATCTCCAAAAACACTCTATTTTTGCCTGGGCTTTGGTTTAGCTTTTATTGTTATTTTAAGAAGAGTTTTTAAAAAAATTAATCTTAATATTGGATGGGTTGGACTTGCGGTCATGGCAGTTTTTTATGGAACTCTTAGCGGTGTTATTTTAGGTCCAGGTTCAATTTTACTAACTGCCCTTGCTGCAAATGGAATGGTTGGAGCCCAGATTATTGGAACAGACTCTTTTATTACTCTTTTGAATGTTATAATAAGGCTGATTTCTTTTTGGAACCTAGGGCTTTTGAACTTGGATGCAATTTATATTGGATCTATGATTGGGCTTGTCTCGATACTAGGATCGTATGTTGCTAAAAGAATTGCTGATAAACTTGGTGTCAACATGCATACCATTATTATTGAAGTTTGTGTTATTCTTGGTGGAACCGCAATGATTTACAAGGCATTTACTTTTTAAGTTGTTTTCCATCTAACCATTCACTTTCATCATTATCGTAATGTTCCTTTTTCCAAATTGGAGTTCTTTTTTTAGTTTCCTCAATAATATAACGTGAAAAATCATATACTTGATTTCTATGCTTGCAGGCCACAGCGATTATAATCGATGCCTCACCTAGCGCTACATAACCCTTGGCATGCTCAACAAAAGCAACTGGATGTTCTAAATTAAGTTTTTTTATTGCCTCATCATAAATTTCTAAAAAACTTTTCTTAACCATTGTATCGTGAGAGTCATAAGTTATCCCAGTTACTTTTTTTTTATTATTATGATCTCTAACTGTTCCTATAAAAAATAATGAAGCACCACATTGGTGAGACTCGATATATTTTTTTGCCCTGTCTAAAGAAATCTCTTTTGGCTCTACAATGTTACAATGAAACATTAGCCACCTCCAATAGGCGGTATAATGGACAGGGTTTGGTTAGAGTCTATTTTAAATTTGTCACTGACTACCTCATCTTTTGAACTAAAAGCAGATCTTTTAACCATTTCATAATAATTTTTATTTTTTGGAAATTTTTTTTTAACAATTTCAAGTATTTTATCTCTCAAATCTTTGATTGTAATATTATTTTTAAATTCAAAATTTATATAATCCTCTTTAGAGAATTCTCTACAAACACCAAACAACTCAACTTTAATTTTCATAATCAATATACTTAACTATTTGTCCTTTTTTTATCAAATTAACATTTTGATTAAGGATCAACCAACTATTTGTTTTACTTAAATTACTTAATTTAAATGACTCTTGATTGGGCAATATTTTAATACCCTTATTATTTAAAAATCCTCTTCTAAGTTCAGTATTATTCTTATTTTTTTTATAACTGTGGAGCAACCTTGACTCTTTAATCTTCATTCTTTTATTTTGCATATTCAATATTAATGGAGCAATTAAAAAATGAAAACCAACAATGGTTGAAATTGGATTACCTGGCAATCCAAAATAATAGTTTGTGCCTTTTTTTGCAAATAAAGTTGGTCGACCTGGTTGCATTTTTAATTTATGAAATAATATTTTATATTTATTATCTTGTAAAAATTTAGGAAAATAATCCTTATGTCCTGCAGAAACGCCACCTGTAGAAACTATAATTGTATCTTTTAAATTATTAACTTTTTTAAAAATTTTTTTAATTGATAGCTTGTTATCTTTAACAATCCCGAGGTATTGAAATTCAAAGTTTAAAAGATTTGTAAATGAATTGAAGTACTCTGGAATTGAATTGATAACTTTGTCACCTAAATTAGCTTTATCTGAAATTTCATCGCCAGAACAAAAAAGTACAATTTTAGGTTTTTTGTAAACCTCTATTTTAGAGTTCCCAGAAGATTTGATTAGTAAATTACATGAAGAGCTTATTTTTATATTCTTTTTTACAATTACTTCGCCCTTTTTAAAATCTGCTCCTTTCAGTCTCACATTTGAGAATTTTTTAACTGATGAAGTAATCTTTACAATTTTCTTATGATATTGAAGTTTTTCATAAGGTATCACGCAGTCATAAGGGTGAATAATTTTAGCGCCTGTACTTATTCTATAGCAATGGTTTTTTTTATATTTGATGTTTTTAATTTCACCAACTGCAAGTTCACTAATAATTTTGAATGATTTGTTTTTTTTTGTGTCACTTGATTTAAAAGCAAAGCCATCAAGCAAACTGTTATTGTAAGCAGGGTTGTCTCTTTTTGCCTTCAAATCCTTAAATAGTACAGAGCTTTTGGTTAAATGGTTATCTAATTTTGTTTTTTTTTTTATTACAGATTTTAGAATTTTATTAAGAGCTTCTTTATAAGTAGTCATGGTTATTTTAGGTGTGATAGAAATTCTGGCACTCCATTTGGATTAATCCATAATCCACTCTTACCCCCTTGTTTTACCAAAAGCTGAATATTTTGTATTAATAAATCTGGGTTAACAATTTTACTAAGATCATAAATTGTAATTAAAGCTGCATTCACTCCCATAATAGCTTCCATTTCAACACCTGTTTTTGCATTTGCAGAAACTAAGCAGAATACATCTAACGAAAAATTTTTTTCATCTAGAATTATTTTTGTAGATGTGTGGTCAATTGGCAGTGGGTGACAGAGTGGAATCAAATCACTTGTTCTTTTAACACCTAAAACTGCTGAAACCTCAGCTAAACTTATCGGATCTCCCTTTGGCATTTCTTGATTTTTTATTAAATCAAAAACTTCTTTTCCAACGATTATTGAGCCAGTCGCCAAAGCCCTTCTTAGTGTTGTTTCCTTACTAGAAACATCAATCATATTAAATGATTTTTCTTGGAACAGTTCTTTGGTCCAATCTTTAAGGTCTTCTTTAGTTACTATCTTTAATTTCATTATCCTCCGATAGAAGCCAAATGAGGAGTCTTGCCAGTATTTCCAAGCTCAAGATAATGTGACTCTTTTTTAAACCTTAGCTGTTCTAAGATTAAATTAATTAATTCTTCTTTTTGATTTTCATTTTGTAAATATTTTCTCAGATCGATACCTGTATTACCAAAAAGACACAATCTTAATTCACCTTTTGACGTAACCCTTAATCGATTACAAGTTTTACAAAAATCTTTCGAATAAGGTGCAATGATACCAAACTTACCTTTAGAACCTTCGTTCACATAATTAACCGAAGGTCCTGCATCGTGAATTCTTTTTATTGGTGACCAATTTTTTTTCTGAAGATACTTTTTAAAAATTTCTGAACTTTGATGATATTTTTTAAAGTAGTTTAAATTATCTCCTGTTTGCATTAATTCTATATATCTAAAATCAACATTGTATTCATTTACAAAGTCTGACCATCTCTCAAATTCTTCATTACTATCGTTAATGTTTTTTAATAATACAGCATTAACTTTTATATTGTAAAAATTTTGATCTTGTAAAATTTTAATACCATCTAAAATTTGGTTTAACCGATCGTGTCCTGTAATTTCTTTAAATTTCTCTCTATCCAGTGTATCAATACTTATATTGATGCCATCTACACCAGCATCTAATAAATCCACAGCTAAAGAGTTAAGCTTGTATCCGTTGGTTGTGATGACCAAATCTTTAATATTGTTTTTTGACTTTATTAATTTGATGATTTCAAAAAAATCCTTTCTGACAGTTGGCTCACCACCAGTAATTCTAATTTTTGAAACACCAAGATCTGACAAAGCATTAGATAAATTGTCAATTTCTCCAATATTTAAAAAACCAGGATGATTCTCAGGTTTGAAATAACCATTGGGTAGGCAATATCCGCACTTAAAGTTGCATACGTCCGTTATAGATAATCTTATATAGGGAAATGACCTTCCAAAACTGTCGATAAGTTTTTCCATAGCTAAAAGTACCAACAAAATTAGGAAAATTAAACAGTTTAAGCGCGTAAAATATTTATAGATGTGGCAAAATAAATCTTCTTAATAGTTCGAAAAGAGATTATAGTTCTAATATGTTTGAACAGCTAAATATGGGTGGTTACGCAGTTTTTGTCTGGTCCGCCTACTTCATAGCCCTTGGTTTAACGTTATTTCTTTATAAAAGATCAATAACTCAGCTGAAAGCGGCAGAGAAAAAAGCCGAAGAACTAGGTTTAATTTCTGAAGAAGTGAAATCTACTTCAAGAGAAAGACAAGCAGTTTAATAAAAAATTTTAACACCCATTCTTATTGCAACAAATATCACTAGCAATGATGT
>CBFHHD010000012.1:13003-24620 GCA_965655605.1 Candidatus Pelagibacteraceae bacterium
GATTAAAGCGAGTATCTTATTTGGCAATAGTTTTAAATTTATAAAATTTCCTATTTGACCACCAATTAAGACAACAAATAAAAGTGGCCAGTAACTTAAAAATTCTGTGATAACTTCACTTTTTGTCAATTGCCCAACAACACCTGATATCGAATTAATTAGGATAAATATTGATGCAGAAGTGATTATGATTTTTGGTTTACCAGCCTTTAATAAAAATAAAATGGGACTGAGAAAAATTCCTCCGCCTATACCCACAACACCAGAAATAAAGCCCAATACAGATCCAAGCAAAACCGCACCCGTATTTGGGACTTTTCTATAGGTACTTTTTTTATCATCATAAATTTTAAAATTTATCAAAAGTAAAATGCCAGCTACACAGAGGACTAAAAATAAAAATATTTCAAAAAAAAACCTATCAAGCTGTAAAGATCCACCAATAAATGAAAATGGAACAGAACCAATAAGATAAGGTAGTAAAAATTTAAAATTAAAATTATTTGCTCTGATGTAGTTTATGCAGTTTCCTGAAACAACGATAATATTGCAACAAAGTGCAATCATTGGAAAAATTGTATATGATATGTTTGAGAGTAAAAGAAGTGCTAAATAAGTTGATCCTCCGCCGAAACCAACGCTAGAATAAATTACTGCAGTTATAAAAAAAAAAATAGATAAAAGTGTCAAATTAATTTCTTAATTCTGATATCTTTTTAATATGATTTGGGCCAACTTCACAACAACCACCTACAAGCTTCGCACCCATACCGATAAATTGTTTTGCTATTTCTTTAAATTTTAACACAGTAATATCTTCATTTTTTCCAAGCACTAGGTTGGGATTGGACGCATCAGGCCTCCAACCTTCTGGTATTTCTTTAAATGCATTCATTTTAAATCCAAACGGTATGTCTAAATTTTTAAAATCATCCTTAGCTGATATTATATCTTCGTAATGAACACACGATCCAGTGATTGCTAACGGTTTAAAATCTTTTAATTTAACAATAACATCTTTTAACCTCTCGCCAGAAGGTAAAAGGCTATTTTTTTTAAAATGAACACCGACAATAAAAGGTTTGTTAAAATCTTTTATTGATTGAATTGCAATCTCACATTCTTCAAAGCTACTCATGACATCGAGATAAAATAAATCTACACCTTCATTTAAAATTTTAGCTTGGTCATAAAAATTTTTTTTGGTTTTTTCTTTATCTCCTAGATCAGGTATATAAGTAAAATTTTGAGGTGGTAAGCTGCCTGCAATAAGAGTTTTTTTCCCAGTTTCTTTAACAGCTTGATTTGCTATTTTTACAGCGGTGGAATTAAGTTCCTCAAAACGGCTTTCCATTTTATTATCTTCTAAACGCGCACGTCTACAAGTAAAAGTATTAGTTAATATTATTTCTGCACCTGCGTTTATAAAATCTAGATGACAATCTTTTATAATTTGGTGGTACTCTTTTTTTGCTAACGCAGAAGCTGACCAAAGGTCCGACTCAGCCTTAATCCCTCTAGCTAAAAGTTCTTGACCCATGCCCCCGTCTAAAATTTTAAATTCATTAAAAAAATCTTTATTCATAAGCGGGTTATTAAGGCTTGAATTGACTAATGCAATAATTATATCTGATATTGAAATCAAAAATTTATCACATTTAAAGATAAATGATGATATTTTAAAAACGGCCCAAAGGAGAATTGATAATTTATGATTAATGTAATTAAATATAATGAGCTTGGAGGAGCAGACCATGGTTGGTTAAAAGCCAAGCACCACTTTAGCTTTGCGAGCTACCAAGATCCTAGCAGAATTCATTTTGGACCTATGAGGGTAATCAATGATGATATCGTTGCACCCAAAAAAGGTTTTGATCCTCATGCTCATGATAATATGGAAATTATTACTTATGTAAGAAAAGGGGCAATTACGCATAAAGATGACATGGGTAATGAAGGGCGAACAGAAGCTGGCGACGTTCAAGTAATGTCAGCGGGAACAGGTGTTGTTCACTCGGAATATAATTTAGAAAATGAAGATACCAACTTGTATCAAATTTGGATGTTCCCAAATAAAAAAAATGTAAAACCAAGATGGGATGCTAAAAAGTTTCCAAAAGAACCTGTTAAGGGAAAACTAAAACCATTAGTTACAAGCTTTGAAAACAATGACTCTGGCTCTTTAAAAATTTATCAAGATGCTGTCATTTATGCCGGTAGGATTAATAAAGATGATACAGTTGATCAAACAATTGATAGAGAGCAGGCCTACGTTTTATGCTCAAAAGGAAAAATTGCAGTTAACGATAAAGAGATACAAAAAGGAGATGGAGCAGAAATAACTCAATTAAAAAATGTTAAAATTAAAGCACTTGAAGACGCTGAAGTTTTATTTATAGATTTACCTAAATATTAAAAATGCCATTAGTTAGAATAGATTTAAACCAAGACAAATATAATAAAGAATCCTCTGCTAAGATTGGCGACTTAGTTTATGATGCAATGGAACAAGAATTAAGCGTCCCAAAAGATGATAAATTTCAAATTATCACTAGGCACAATGAATCTGAATTAAATTATGCAAAGAGTTATCTTGGCATTGATTACAGCGATGGAATAGTTTTTATTCAAATTACGTTGAACGATGGAAGAGAAGTTGATCTTAAAAAAAAGCTATATGCTAGAATTGCAAATGATTTGAACCAAATTTTAGATATAAGAAAACAAGACGTTTTTATAAGTTTAGTTGAAGTTAAAAAGGAAAATTGGTCTTTTGGTAATGGCGAAGCTCAGTACGCCAAGTAATTTTATTCTTCGTCGTATTTAATATTAACTTTTGCCGTTACAACACTAAATATTCCAATTAGCAAAAATATAACACAGAATAGTATCACGTTATTATTTTTTCCAAACAAATCTAACCAAAGAGAAACAAAGCTAAAAGCTATTAACGCTGCTGGAACTCCAATTTGATATTTTGCTAAATTTTTATGCTTACTTTTGAGCTGTTCAGACATATTTACTTTAAATCTTAGAAAGTCTCTTATTGAGTAAAAACCTATAAGTTTATTATCATCATCTACCACAGGCATATGTCTGATATTATTTTCTCTCATTTTGTAAAGCGCAAGGTTAATTTCATTATTTTCCGAAACAGTAATTATATTTGTAGTCATTATCTCTTTAGCAGTAGTAAGGTCAGCATCCCTACCTTCAATTACGAGTCTAGTCACAATATCTCTTTCAGAAACAATACCGACTAATTTGCCATTTTCGGTAATTGGTACTGCACCAATCTTTTGATCTTTCATCATATTTGCAATTTCACTAACTGGTTTTTCTCTAGAACTATCCAGAATTTTGGCATTTGATTTTGTGTCTTTTAGATCTGAAATTTTCATTAATTTAAACTAACAGCAAAACTTAAACATTTCTACCCTTGCTTATAAATAAATATTTATTAAAACTGATTTGATGCCAATTGATAGCACTAAAAAGTTTACACCAATCAATATTTCTGTCCTTACAATCTCAGATACAAGAACCGAGGTAACCGATAAATCAGGTCAAATACTAGCTAAAAAAATAAAAGAAAAAGGGCACGGTTTGTCTCATAAAGAAATAGTTAAAGATGAAATAAGCGAAATTAAAAGAACGCTTCTTTCTTGGTGTGAAGATAAAAATGTGGATGTAATTATTACTACAGGTGGAACCGGATTAACTGGTAGAGACACAACCCCAGAAGCATTGGAACAAATTAAAGATAAAGATATTCCAGGTTTTGGTGAGTTATTTAGATTAATCAGTTATAAAAAAATTGGAACATCTACCATTCAATCAAGAGCGATGGCAGTTCTTGCTAAAGGGACATATATTTTTGCTTTACCTGGTTCCGTTGGTGCAGCATCTGATGCATGGGAAGATATTTTGAAATATCAATTAGATTCTAGGTTTAAACCATGTAATTTTATTGAACTTATTCCGAGATTAAATGAAAAGTAGTTGACATATTTATTTGTTATGTTATAACATAACAATGAACGCAGATATTGTATTTAATATAATAAAAAAAAATAAGAAAAGCTTAACTGCTTATGAGATTTTAGAAAAATTTCAAAAAATAAAAACAGTTCAGCCTATGACTGTTTACCGAGCACTAGATTCATTAATTAACAAAGGCGTTATTCACAAGTCTAATCAAACTAAAACATTTATACTTTGTAACCATGATCATGGACATAAACACAACCCTGTTTTAGCAATATGCAAACAATGCGGTGATACTGACGAGCTTGATTCAGAGGTTTTTAAAAATTTATTCAATATAAGCAAAATCAAAAAATTTAACTTTACGAACTTTGAAATTGAAGTTTCTACACTATGTAAAGTTTGTACAATATATTAAGGATAAAGCATGGAGCACGCACACGAATTACCTGAGTTTTTACATTTTATTGAAGAGCACGACTGGATGAGAGGTTTTGTATTTGGTCTAGTCCATACAATTATTCCATTAATTGGTTATTATTCTGGTTGGAGCATTAACCGTATGTTAAAAATTATATCAAATGGATACGTGGCAGGCTTAGTTGGTGTGGTTCTTGCTCATGTAATTGCCGATTTTATTGCAGCTACTTTGGATCCTCATTTAAAATCTGCTGCTATTGGCATTGTTTTAGGTGGGTTGGCCCCACTTGCTATTATTCCAGTATTAGAGAAGTATGTTGTAAAGAGTAAGCACCACATCGTTGTTGGTGATCATGACGATATTAAGAAAGATTTAAAAACTAAGCATTCAGCAAAATAGTTATATATCTCTTTTTTTTCTTTCGCTTTCAGTTTTTAATTGTCCGCAAGCTCCGAGAATATCTTCGCCTCTTGATTTTCTTAGAGTAACTATATGGCCATTATTTTTTATAATTGAAATGAACTTTGATATTTGCTCTTCTGAAGATGGGGCGTATTCTACACCTGGCCATGGGTTAAATTGTATTAAGTTTAATTTACATGGAAATTGAGACATGATTTTTGACAGTTCTTTTGCGCAATTTTCACTATCATTTACATCTTTGAGTAACACGTATTCAATAAATATCTTTTCCCCGTTTTCCTTAGCGTACTCATTGCAATTTTTTATAATATCTTGAATGTTATACTTTTTATTAATTGGCATGATTGAATCTCTGATTTTATCATTTGATGCATGAAGCGATAAAGCTAAATAAGTTCCAATTTCTTTTGCAGCACGTTTTATATTTGGTGAAACACCTGAAGTTGAAACGGTAATTCTTTTATTTGAAAAATCTAAACCATTTGCATTTTTTAGTATTTCAACAGATTTTTTTATATTTTCAAAATTATAAAATGGCTCACCCATACCCATATAAACAATATTATTAATTTTCTTATCACTATCCCATTCTTTCAGTTCATCTTTGGCAATTAAAATTTGATTTACAATTTCATTAGATGAAAGGTTTTTTACCAATGGTTGAACACCCGTATGACAAAACTTGCAATTTAGAGTACAACCAACTTGAGATGATATGCATAATGTTGCATGTGTCTCAGATGGAATGTAAACAGTTTCAACTAAATTTTTATCTTCAAGCTCAAGAAGCCATTTAATAGTTCCGTCATCTGATACTTGTTTATTCTTAATTTTTGGTCTGGAAAAGCTAAAACTTTTTTTCAGTCCTTCCAACATTTCATTTGGTAGATTTGAAAAAAGAGCAGGATCAAAATATCCTTTTTGATAATAAAACTTCCAAACTTGATTAGTTCTCATTGATGTATTTTTTTTATCTAAGCTTAATATTTTTGAAAATGTGTCTTTGACTTCTGTATAATTTAGATCAGAAAAATTAATCATAACTAAGCTATAAAATTGGAAAAAATAAAACTGATAATGAATAGTGTAAAGCTAGTTATTACTAAGATAATAAGCCAGAATCTTAAAAGAATATTAGTACCAGCTTTCTCGAAATTTTTCCATGGTATAAAGTAGTAGCTTAACAGTGTTACCAAAATGAAAAAAAGTAAAATATTTGTAAAAGTTGTAGTCATTTTTGAAATTTATTTTTCCATTCAGAATAGGGCATGCCATATATTTTTTCTCTAGATTCAGTATCAGATATGTTTAATCCTTTTTTTTCAGCCTCTTCTCTAAACCATTTTGACAAACAATTTCTACAGAAACCAGCAAGGTTCATAAGGTCAATGTTCTGAACATCTTTCCTTTCCCTCAGATGGTCAACAAGTCTTTCAAATGCTTTTGATTGAATTTCTTTTTTTGTGGCTTCATCCATAAAAATAACTATAAGAGTTTTAATGAAATTATCAGGTTCCTATAAAATTCCAACAGATAAACAAAGCGTCTGGGACGCCTTAAATAACCCTGAAGTTCTTGAAAAATGTATCCCAGGATGTGAAGAGTTTAAAAAAAATTCAGATACAAGTTTTACCGCAACAGCCACAAATAAAATTGGACCATTTAATGCAAGTTTTACAGGCGATGTTGAGCTTCAAGATTTAAATCCCCCTAATAGTTACAAGTTAGTTGGACAAGGTAATTCACTTGTTGGTTTTGCATCAGGAGAGGCAAAAGTAACACTCACAGAAGAAGATGGACAGACGATATTAAACTACGAAGTAGAAGCTAATGTTGGTGGAAAAATAGCTCAAGTAGGTGGCAGGCTTATTGATATGACTGCTAAAAAAATGGCTGATATATTTTTTGGAAATTTCTCTGATGAAATTTCGCAAGGTCAAACTTCAACAAAAACAAATTCCGAGACTAAAAAATCACTAAATAAAAAAATTATATATGCAGTTGCAGCATTTGGAATTTTAGGCCTTATTTTATTAGCAGTTTTATAGGCAACTTTAAGTTGTGTGATATTACACCCCTTGTTTTTAAATTAGATTTTGAGAAGATAAATATTTAAGGAGTTAATTTATGGCAAAAATATCATTATCAGTTAATGGAAAAAAGATAGAAAAAGATGTTGCCGACAATACTTTACTGGCAACTTTCATAAGAGAAAATTTAAATTTAACAGGCACGCATATTGGATGCGATACCAGTCAGTGTGGCGCTTGTGTAGTTCATGTTAATGGTAAATCTGTAAAAAGTTGCACAATGCTTGCTGCAGATGCCAATGAAAGTGACATTACTACAATCGAAGGTTTGGAAAAAAACGGTGAGTTACATCCTGTTCAAGAATCTTTTAAAAAACATCATGGCTTACAATGTGGATATTGCACACCTGGAATGGTGATGAGCTCAATAGATCTACTTAAAACTCACAAAAATCCAACAGACGAAGAGATAAGAAGTGGTTTAGAAGGTAATATCTGTAGATGTACAGGTTATCAAAATATTGTTGCATCAGTTAAAGGTGCAATTGGAAAAGTTTAATTAAGAAAGGAAAAGGAAATATAACATGGCTAGTATGATTGGATCAAAAGTAGAAAGAAAAGAAGACAAAAAGTTTTTAACTGGTAGAGGAAGATATACTGCGGATATAACGTTGCACAATCAGTCATATGCAGTTTTCATTCGCTCTCCACACGCGAGAGCAAAAATTAAGAGTATTGATACATCAAAAGCAAAAAAAGCTTCTGGTGTTGTTGAAATATTAACCGGTCAAGATTTAGCGGATGATAAGATTGGTGGATTAATCGCTGGATGGAAAATCGTAAGTAAAGATGGAACGGATATGAAATGTCCTGCACACCCAGCATTAGCAACTGATACAGTTAACTATGTAGGTGACCATGTAGCACTAGTAATTGCTGAAAGTTTACAAGAAGCTAAAGATGCAGCAGACTTAGTAAACGTTGATTACAAAATTTTAAAAGCAGTAGCCAGTACTGCTGATGCCATGAACTCTGATGTTATTCATGAAGGTATTGATAGTAATTTATGTTTTGATTGGGAGCTAGGAGATAAAGCAAAAGTAGAAGAGGCTTTCTCAAGTGCAGATAAAATTGTTGAGATGGATATAGTAAATAACAGACTAGTTCCAAATGCTATGGAGCCGAGAGCTTCTATTGGAGATTATAACTCTTCTTCTGAAGAGCTGACTTTATATACTACAAGTCAAAACCCACATTTATCAAGATTAGTGATGTCAGCTTTTAATGCAATTCATCCTGAACATAAATTTAGAGTTGTAGCACCAGATGTAGGTGGCGGATTTGGTTCTAAGATTTATCCTTATTCTGAAGATGTGGTGATTGCATGGGCGGCTAAAAAATTACAACGTCCAGTAAAATGGGTTTGTGAAAGAACTGAGTCTTTTCTTTCAGATTGCCATGGAAGAGATCACATTACAAAAGCTGCAGTCGCAGTTAAAAGTGATGGAACTGTTGTAGGTTTAAAAGTTGATACAATCGCAAACCTTGGTGGTTATGCATCTTTATTTGCAACTGTTACTCCAACGTATTTATACGGTCCATTGGTGCTAGGGCTTTATAATATACCGGTAGCTTACTGTAATGTTAAAGCGGTTTTTACAAATACTGCACCAGTTGATGCTTATAGGGGAGCAGGAAGACCTGAGGCGACTTATTTAATTGAAAGAATAATGGATAAGGCTGCTAAAGAAATGGGAATGGATAGAGCTGAGTTTAGAAAGAAAAACTTTATTAGACAATTTCCACACCAACAATGTTTAGTTCATAATATTGACTCTGGTGATTATGATGCTCACTTTGATAAAGCATTAAAACTTGCAGACTATCCTGGGTTTGAAAAGAGAAAAGCAGAGTCTGCAACTAAAGGTAAATTAAGAGGAATAGGATTTTCTACATATATAGAAGCTTGCGGTATTGCGCCTTCAGCAGCTGTGATGTCACTTGGTGCTGGAGTTGGTTTGTGGGAATCTGCAGAAATAAGATTTAATCCTACTGGAAATATTTCAGTGTTTACAGGAGCTCATAGTCACGGCCAAGGTCATGATACTACATTTGCTCAGATTGTTTCTGACAAATTAGGTGTTCCATTAGAAAATATTGAGGTAGTTCATGGTGATACAGATAAAGGCCCTTTTGGTATGGGAACTTATGGATCTAGATCGTTAGCTGTAGGTGGATCTGCAATTTCTAAGGCGTGTGATAAAATTGTAGATAAAGGAAAAGCTGTAGCAGCTAATATGCTTGAAGCTAATCCAGATGAAATGGAATTTAAAGACGGGGAATTCATTGTTCCAAATACAAATAAAAAGAAAACAATTGGTGAAATTGCTTTTGCTTGTTATTTACCTGGAACATATGGTGAAGTTAAATCTCCTTTACCAGAAGGAGTTGAGCCTGGATTAAAAGAAACTGCTTTTTATGATCCTACAAACTTCTCATTCCCAGCGGGTTCACATATCTGTGAAGTAGAAATTGATCCAACAACAGGTGAGACAAAAGTTGATACTTACACATGCGTAGATGATTTTGGTAATTTGATTAACCCGATGATTGTAGAAGGGCAAATTCACGGTGGCTTAGCACAAGGCATTGGACAAGCTTTATATGAAAATGCTTATTACGACGAAACTGGCCAGTTAGTTACTGCTTCTTATATGGATTATTGTATGCCAAGAGCAGATAACTTTCCTGAGTTTAGAATAGATTATACTTGTACTCCAGCAACCTCAAACCCATTAGGTGTTAAGGGATGTGGTGAAGCAGGTGCAATTGCCTCTCCTCCAGCAGTGATGAACGCTGTTGTTGATGCTATTGGTACCGAGGTCACGATGCCAGCGACTGCAGAAAAAGTTTGGAGAGCAATTAAAGAAAAATCTAAATCAGCAAAAAAAGCTGCGTAACGTTATAAAGGGGAACAAATGAAACAATTTAACTTTCACGAAACAACAAAAGTAAAAGATGCTGTTAAAGCAGCCTCAAAAAAATCTGCTTTCTTATCTGGAGGTCAAACTTTAATTCCTTCAATGAAACTCAGACTATCTAGTTTTGATGATATTATTAATGTTAAAAATATTAAAGACTTGCATGGCATTAAGGTAAGTGGAAAATCGGTAAAAATTGGTGCAGCTACAACGCATGCAGAAGTTGCAGCTTCAAAGGATGTTCAAAAAGCAATACCATCTCTTGCCAAGCTAGCAGGAATGATTGGTGACCCACAAGTTAGAAACAAAGGAACTTTAGGAGGATCTATAGCAAACAATGATCCAAGTGCGTGTTACCCTTCAGCGTGTATTGCGCTTGATGCTATTGTTCATACATCGGATAGAAAAATTGAAGCTGTGAAATTTTTTAAAGGCATGTTTGAAACAGCTTTAAAAAAAGATGAATTGGTTACTGCGGTAGAGTTTACAATTCCAGATAGCTCTAGTTATGTAAAGATTCCAAATCCAGCATCAAGATATGCAATGGTTGGAGTTTATGTTGCAAAACATACAAAGGGAGTGATGTGCGCTGTAACCGGTGCTCAGCCTGTTGTGTACAGATGTAAGGAAATAGAGGCTCAGTTAAATGGTAACTTTACACCAGAAGCATTAAACAATGTTACTCTTGATTACACGCATTTGAATAGTGATATCCACGCTTCTAGCGAGTATAGAGCCAGCTTAATAGTTTCTGCAGCACAAAAAGCTGTTGCTAACAGTAAATAGTTTTAGCTAAACAGACTTTTTGGTAAGGTATTCTTAATGAAAAATACCTTTGATGAGAAAATTCTTGATGAAGCTAAACAGTGGCTTGATGAGAATAAAAAAGTTGTTCTAGCTACCGTTATCCAAACTTGGGGTTCCTCCCCAAGACCAATTGGCAGTTTAATGATTGTAAATGATTCTTCTGATTTTTCAGGTTCTGTCTCAGGAGGGTGCGTTGAAGGCGAGGTCGTAAGACAATGTATAGATCTTTTATCACAAAAAGAAAATTTTAAAAAAATTGAATTTAAAGTTTCTAATGAAAGTGCGTGGGATGTAGGTCTTGCATGTGGAGGAGAAATAGCAATCTTTTTAGAAAAATTTTCCAATGCAGATTGATATTTTAAAAGAAATAATAAAGTTAAAAAATTCTAAAAAAGAATTTTCTGTAATTACTAATTTAGACAATTCTAAAAACTATATTTTTTTTTTTGATAAAGAGATTGATAAGGATTTAAAACTCCACGAAGATCAAATCATAAAATCTTATGAAAGCAGAAGAGATGGTATTATTAAAGACACAAACCTATTTGTAAAAAATTATCACAGACCAATAAAAGTTGTTGTAGTTGGAGCTGTTCATATTTCACAATATTTTGTTGAATATGCTAAATTTTTAAATTTAGATTTACATGTAATAGACCCCAGAGGATATTTTGCATCTAAGAAGAGGTTTCCTTATGCAAATATTATTAATCTTTGGCCACAAGAAGCCTTCGAGCATTGCCCATTAGACAAAAACACTGCACTTGTTGCACTAACGCATGATCCTAAAATTGACGATCCAGCTATTCAAGAGGCTTTAAAGAAAAGGTGTTTTTATATCGGCGCTTTAGGAAGTAAAAAAACACATGAAAATAGATGTGTACGATTATTAGAAGCGGGTTTTGATAGCAGCGATATAGATAAAATTTATGGTCCTATTGGTATTAAATTTGGTGGGCGATCAGCAC
>CBFHHD010000013.1:0-24282 GCA_965655605.1 Candidatus Pelagibacteraceae bacterium
CTATATTGATGCCTCTGTAAAAATTGGAAAAAAATTTAAAATAGGCTTGAACTCTACTATAAAAAAAAACGTTATTATTGGGGACAATGTGCAAATTGGATCTAACTGCGTTATATCAAATTCTATAATTGAAAATAATGTGTCTATTAATGATGGAACAGTAATTGGAAAAATTGGTTATGGTTTTAAATATATAGATAGTGATTTAACTTTTATTCCGCATATTGGTCACGTCAAATTATGTAAAAATGTTTATGTGGGATCTAACTGCTCTATAGATAGAGGGTCATTTAAGAATACTATTATTGGAGACAACACAATGTTAGATAACAATATTCATATAGCGCACAATGTTAAAATTGGATCATACTGCTACATTGCTGGTCAAGTTGGTATTGCTGGAAGCACGACTATTGGCAACAAATGTATGATCGGCGGACAAGCAGGCATATCAGGACACCTAAGCATTGGAGATAATGTTCATATTGGTGGTCATTCTGGAGTTTTGAATAATTTGTCAGATAATGTAAAGGTTATAGGGTTTCCTGCAATTCCAATGAGAGATTTTATTAAAAGGAGAAAAAATGATTGATAAAACAATGCCCAATATTGGCAAAAAAGATATCGAAAAACTATTGCCTCACAGAGACCCAATGTGTTTGATAGATAATCTTTACAATATAGACCCAATGAAATCCGCTATAGGTCATCTTAAAGTCACAACTGATAAGTTTTATGTACAAGGGCATTTTCCAGGACAACCTGTAATGCCAGGTGTTATGATTGTAGAAGCTTTTGGTCAAGCTGCTGCAGCTTTAGCGGCATACAGTTTAGATCCTAAAATAGTAGAGGATAAGCTAGTTTATTTAATGTCAGTCCAAAATGCTAGATTTAGAAAACCAGTTTTGCCACCATGCGATCTTTATTTAAAATGTTATGTTGATAAAATTAAAGGTAAGGTGTGGAGATACAAAGGTGAAGCATTTTGTAATAATGAAAAAATGGCTGATGCCCAATGGATGGCAACTATTGTAGATAGAAATGATTAGCACAAAAGCCTCAATTCATAAATCTGCAAAGCTGGGTAATAATGTGGAGATTGGTGATTTTTGTGTTATTGGTGAGAATGTTGAAATTGGAGATAACTGCAAGTTAATCAATTCAGTTAATGTTCAAGGAAACACAAAGATTGGTAAAAATAATAAATTTTTTCCATTTAGTAGCATTGGTACCGAGCCTCAAGATTTAAAATATAAAGGTGAGATTAGTTATTTAGAAATTGGTAATAATAATTCATTTAGAGAATACGTTAATATTAGCGTAGGAACTGAGCATGGAGGCTCAGTAACAAAAATCGGCAATAACTCATTGTTTATGGTCGGTGCTCATATAGGTCATGATTGCATAATGGGAGATAATTTAGTTATAGCAAATAATGCTGCAATTGCTGGCCATTGTGTTTTTAATGACAATGTTGTTCTAGGCGGCAATTCTGCAGTTTTACAATTTACAAAAATTGGCGAAGGCGTAATGATTGGTGGAATGACTGGTGTTGACCGAGATGTGTTACCTTTTACATTAATAAAGGGCAACAGGTCTTATTTTGAAAATTTAAATCTTATAGGTCTAAAACGCTCAGGTTATAAAAATGAGCAAATTGATCAGTATAAAAAAATCATCGAGGATTTATTTGAAGCTGACAACTTGAAAAGTTATGTAAGTAAACTCAACCGAGAGGACAAGTTATCAAATATTCTTATCGAGTTTATCGAAAATAAGAATAACAACAGAGATATTTGTAGACCATTTAAATGATTGCTGTCTTTGCTGGTAATGGGGACTTTCCTTTAGAAGTTTTAAATTCATTAAAACTAAAAAAAATTAAACACATAACTTTAAATTTTTCAAAAAAAAAAATAAAAAACTCTTATAATATTCAATTAGGTCAATTTGGAAGAATTTTAAACATTTTAAAAGAGAATAAAGTTAAAGAAGTTATTTTCGCGGGTAAGGTAAATAGGCCGAATCTAACTAATTTAAAATTTGACCTCAAGGCATTAACATATTTACCTGGTTTGAGACGGGTTTTTAAAAAAGGGGATGGAAACATTTTAAATTTTTGTAGAAGCATTCTCAAACAAAATAAAATTAAAGTGATCGAAAGTCACAAATATTGTAAAGATTTGCTTCTAAGCAAAACAACAACTAAAAAAAAACCTACAACAAAAGATCTTAAGGATTTTTTAAAAGGAAAAAAAATATTAGACTCATTGGGAAGTTTTGACAATGCACAAGGCGTTGTAATAGACTCAGGGTATATTATAGCTTTGGAGGCCGCTGAAGGGACCGATTTGATGCTATCAAGAGTAGAGAAAATAAAATTTAATCAAAAAAAAAACTCAGGCGTTTTAATTAAATTACCAAAGAAAAATCAAAGCTTGAAATATGATTTACCTACGATTGGTATCAAAACAATTAAACTCTGTATTAAAGCAAAGTTAAATGGAATTTTTTTAAAAAAAAACCAAAATATTTTTCTTAATAAAAATAAAACAATACAACTGGCAAATAAAAATAATTTTTTTATAGCTGTAAAATAAATGAAAAAAAAAATATTTATTATAACCGGCGAGTCTTCCGGTGATTTACTTGCTTATAATATTTTTAAAAATTTAGATTTTAATGAATATGAAGTAAGTGGAATTTTAGGGGACAACTTAAGCAAACTAGAGATAAAAAAATTATTTGATAATTCTGAAATCACTTTTTTTGGAATAGTAGATGTTTTGAGAAATATTTTTTTTATTAAAAAAAAAATTCTACAAACTGTTGATTTTATTGAAAAATTTAAACCAGATATTGTTTTCTCTGTTGATGCACCAGATTTTGTTTTTCAAGTCGCTAATAAAGTTAAAAAAAATAAAAAAATTGGTACAAAATTTTATCATTTTGTTGCACCTACAATTTGGGCATGGAGAGAAAAAAGAGCACTTAAAATAAAAAAATTATTAGATAAAGTGTACTTACTTTTTGATTTTGAACAGGCTATTTTCTCAAAATATAATATTAACTCTATGTTTGTGGGTCACCCATTCTTTGAAAACTTTAAAGAAAATACATGCCAAAAAGATTTTAGTAACAAAAATTTAATTTCATTTTGCCCGGGCAGCAGAAAGAGTGAAATAAAAAGGTTTATGCCAATATTTAAAGATACTATGAACAAGTTGGGAAAGTCATATAAGTTTCACTTTGGTGTTACAAATAAATTTGTAAGCCTTGTTAAGGATGAATTAAAAGGTATTGATAGAGAGATTGCAATTGAGACAGACGAGCAGATTAAAAATGAAAATTACAAAAACTCATTATTAACAGTTGCTAAATCAGGTACCGTTACTTTAAACCTTTGTGCTATGCAATCGCCAATTATTACTATCTATAAATTTAGCTTTCTAAATTATTTGCTTATTAAACCTTTTGTAAAATCAAAATTTGCAAATATTATTAATGTGATGGTTGGAAAAGAGCTTATCCCAGAATTGATTCAATTTAACTGCACTAGTGAAAAAATAATAAATATAATTAACAATCTATCAAAAAATAGATCAAAATTGAATGAAATGGTTTCAAATTATAATATTGTTTTGCAAAGAGTTTCTAGAATGAAAACTTCTGAATTAATATTAGATGATTTGAAAAAAAATATATAGTATTTATCTGGACATTAAGTCTTTAAATTTCCTTGGCTTTTCACCCGTGTAAAGTTGTCTAGGCCGTCCAATTCTATTTCTAGAATCATTTTGCATTTCGCTCCAATGAGCTAGCCAACCAGCAGTTCTTGCGACACCAAACAATACTGTAAACATAGTAGTTGGAAAGTTCATAGCACTAAGCGTGATACCAGAATAAAAATCAATATTGGGGTACAATTTCTTCTCAATAAAATATTCATCATTAAGAGCAATTTTTTCTAATTCTTTTGCAACTTGCAAGAGTTTATCATCTTTCTTTCCAACAACATCCAAAACCTCGTGGCATGTTTTTTGCATAACTTTAGCTCTTGGATCATAATTTTTATAAACTCTATGACCAAAGCCCATTAATCTAAAGGGGTCATTTTTATCTTTAGCTTTTTTTATGTATTCTGGAATATTCTTAACATCACCTATTTCTTTAAGCATATTTAACGCAGCTTCATTTGCACCTCCATGCAACGGCCCCCATAAAGATGTGAAACCTGTTGATATTGATGCGAACGGATTTGCTGCGGATGAGGCGGCAAGTCTAACAGTCGAAGTCGAAGCATTTTGTTCATGGTCTGCATGTAAGATAAAAATTTTATCCAATGCTTTAGCAAAAACTTGATTTATTTCATATTTTTCTGCAGGTACAGAAAAGCACATTTGTAAAAAATTTTCTGCATAATTTAGATTGTTATCAGGGTAAACAAATGGTTGCCCCATAGCATACTTATAAGCCATCGCCGCAAGTGTTGGGATTTTTGCAATCATTCTTCTTGCAGATATAGTTCTCTGCTCTGGATCATTTATATTTGTAGAGTCTGGATAAAATGCAGAAAGCGCAGCGACACAAGCAACCATTATCGCCATTGGATGTGCACCTCTTCTAAAACCATTATAGAAAACTCTAAACTGTTCATGAACCATAGTGTGATTGTTTATAACGTCAGAAAATTCATTCCATTGATCTTTATTTGGTAACTCGCCATTCCACAAAAGATAAGTGGTTTCTAAGAAGTTGCTTTTTTCTGCAAGCTCATCCATTGGATAACCCCTATAAAAACATTCACCTTTATCGCCATCTATATATGTAATGGCAGATTCACAGCTTCCTGTTGAGGTAAAACCTGGGTCAAATGTAAAGTGATCAGTTTCAGCGTATAATTTTGATACGTCAATAACGGATGGACCAACCGACCCTTCTTTAATTGGTAGACTTATCTCTTTTGAGCCGATTTTTAATTTTGCATCGTTTGACATCGAAAGTTTATTATCAGAGTTGGTATATGTTGTCTAATTTAAATAGTTTTTTAAACGTAAAATCGTCTCTTGTAACCCAAGAATTCTGACTATATCTTTGATACTTGGAGCTTGTGAAGAGTTAGTTAAAATCAATCTTAATGGCTGACCAAGATCTTTAAATTTTATATTATTATTTTTAATAATTGTGTCTGATGCTTTTATAATTTTTTCTTCATTATAAAGATCTATTTTGGTTAGTTCATTTAAAAAATCACTAACATATTTTTTTGCCGTTGTGTTAATAGTGTTTTTTTCATCTTTAATATTTGTGTCGTAATTATAAATAAAATTTGAATTTAGATAAATGTCATCTAAAGTTTTTGCTTTATTTTTAAGTATATCTATATTTTTTAATATCGTGGTAAGGTTTTTATCATTTATATTTTCTTTATAAGTCTTTAAAAAATTTTTTAGTGATTTTTCTAAATTTTTATTCTCAATATTTTTGATGTAATACTCATTTAAAGATTTAATTCTTTCAAAATCCAACTTAGAAGGTGATTTACCAATTTTTTTTAATGTAAAGAGTTTTACGCTTTCTTGATCTGAAAAAATCTCCTTATCCTTATAAGACCATCCAAGTCTCAAAAGATAGTTTCTCAAAGCAATTGGTAGTATACCAATTTTTTTATAATCTTCTGTAGTAGATGCGTTATCTCTTTTTGAGAGTTTCTTTCCAGCCTCAGAGTGTATTAAGGGAACATGAAAGTACTTTGGAACTTTCCATCCCATAGATTTAAAAATTGACAACTGTTTGAATGCATTAATTTTATGATCATCTCCTCTAATTATGTGCGTAATGCCCATATTGTAATCGTCAACAGCAGCTGACAAGTTGTATGTTGGAGTTCCATCGGATCTTAAAATAATAAAATCTTCCAATGTATTGCTATCAATTTCCACATCACCTTGAACACCATCTCTTAAAATAATTCTTTGATTTTTTTTTATTTTAAATCTTACTGTAAATTTTTCTTTTATATTTTCATTTGGATTATCTCTACATTTGCCGTCGTATAAATAAGCGACACTATTTTTTTTCGCATACTCTCTTTTTTGATCAAGTTCCTCTGTGGTACAGTAGCATTTGTACGCTAAATTCTTATCAAGCATATCTTTAGTTATTTTTTGATGCTGGGGTATATTTTTAGCTTGGTAGACTATTTCTTTGTCAAAATTTATACCTAGCCATTTTAGACTCGATATGATTTGCTCTTCAAACTTACTTTGTGACCTTTCTTTATCCGTATCTTCTATTCTTAATAGAAATTTTCCATTTTGATTTTTCGAATAAAGGTAATTAAATAGAGCTGTTCTTGCACCACCTATGTGTAGCTCACCTGTAGGAGAGGGTGCAAATCTCGTTATCACTTCCATGGATGATCTTTACACTAATAATTTAGAAGTTTCTATAAAGAGAAATAAGAATACCTTGAATTTTGACTCTTTCAGGATTGAAAATTCTTGTTTCGTATTCAGGGTTAGCACTTTCTAATGCTATCGAATTTGTTTTTTTTCTTAATCTTTTTAAAGTTGCCTCATGGTCGTCTATCAAAGCTACTACAATCTTCCCATTTTCAGCAGTGTCAGTTTTTTTTATTATCACCGTATCACCATCATTGATCCCAGCGTTAATCATGCTGTTTCCCTCAACCTTTAGTCCATAAAATTCATCATTCTTGCTACCAAGGTTGGGTGGGTAGGGTATATTTTCAGCATTCTCTTCAATTGCCTCTATAGGCATACCAGCTGCAATTTTGCCTACTACCGGTATAAATTTTTTAGTTTCTGTGGGGACGCTCTTTTTGATATCCAATCCACCTGAAATAACACTTGGTTTAAAATCATTATAAAGATCTTTAATACCTGCGTTTTCAGGAAGCTTAACAACCTCTAAGGCTCTAGCTTTGTGAGCTAGTCTTTTTACAAAGCCCCTTTCTTCTAAAGCAGATATCAATCTATGAATGCCAGATTTAGACTTAAGATTTAATGATTGTCTCATTTCGTCATAAGACGGTGAAACCCCATCATTTTTCAACTTCTCGTTGATATATATTAATAAATTTTTTTGTTTTTTTGTAAGCATAGAACAAAACCTAAACTTTTTTTGTTCTACAAGTGTTCTCTATAATATGCAAATTAAAAAAATTCAATAAAATCAGTTATTTATTTAATTAAATCTTTCAGACAATCAGAAATTGAATTGCTTTTAATCAGTGATTCACCAATTAAGAAATTATTTATACCAGTATGATCATTAATTTTTTTTATATCTTCATATTTATAAATTCCGCTTTCAGAAATAAGTTGCTTGCCATTTAGAGCAGCACTAAAATTTTTAAAAATTCTTAAGGTGTTTTCTATACTGACATCAAAATTTTCTAAATTTCTATTATTTATACCTATTATCACATTTTGAAATTCAAGAGCTGTTTCCATTTCTTCTTCATTATGCACTTCGAGTAATACATCCATTTCAACTTCAGAAGCTGCGGATACAAGCTCATTAATTAAAACTTTATTAGTTGAGTTTACAATAACCAAAATACAATCTGCTTCATTGCAGTTAGCTTCAAAAACTTGGTATGGATCAATAAAAAAATCTTTATTTAAAACTGGTATATTAAAATTTTTCTTAATATCTTTGACATATTGTTTACTGCCTAAAAAATATTTTTTTTCAGTTAAAATTGATAAACAGGCTGCACCACCTTTTATGTATTCGCTGGCAATTTTATTATGATCAAAATCATCTATTAATATACCTTTGGATGGGCTAGCTTTTTTTATTTCAGCAATTATTGCAGTTTTATTATTACTGGAAAATTGATTTAATTGTTTAGAAAATACGAAGTTTTTTTTTTTAGATAATTTTCTTAAGCTTTCTAAGTTAATTACCTTTTTGTCATTTTTTACTTCTTCTTTTTTATCCTCAATTATTTTTTTTAGAATATTCATTTTTTTATTTTTTCTAAATATTGAAAAACATTACCTGATTGGATTTGATCTCTACTTTTTAAAAATGCCTCTTCTATATTATTGTATTTGTCCAGTACAATCAGGCCTGCAGCACAATTTAAAGATATCATCTCTAAACCGGCAGATTCTTTACCTTTGAAAATTTCTATTAATTCTTTGGCATTGTATTCAGGGTCGTCACCAACAATATCATTTATTGAATAACTTGAATTGATAAATTTTTTGGGATTAATTTCTAATTTTTTTATTTCACCACTGTTCAATTCGTAAACTTGTGTTTTTTCAAAAATTGATATCTCATCTAATCCATCGTTACTATGATAAACCCACGCTTTTTTTAATCCAATATTTTTTAAAACTTGAATATATTTCTCTAAAATTTTAAATGAATAAACCCCGATACACTGCCTATTAACCTCAGCTGGATTAAGCAAAGGGCCCAATAAATTAAAGATTGTTCTTTGTTTCAATTCAGCTCTAGCTTTGGCAACATTTTTCATCGCTAAGTGATAGTTTGGCGCAAACATAAATGCAAAATTATCTTTTTCAATGGATTTTTTTACATCATCAGGCCCTTTATTTATATCAATTCCAAGCGCTTCCAAGACATTTGCTGAGCCGGATTTAGAAGATACACTTTTGTTTCCATGTTTTGCAACTTTATATCCAAAGCTTCCCAATACTATCGCAACAGCTGTTGAAATATTTAGTGTATTTTTTCCATCTCCTCCTGTGCCACATGTATCAATAATATCTCCTTTTACTTTTACCTTTAATGATTTCTCTCTAAGAACTTTTGCACCGCCTGTTATCTCTTCAACGCTTTCACCTTTTTCTGACAAGTTAACTAGAACTGATTTTATTTTATCATTAGATAACTGTCCTTCCATAATGTTTGAAAATAAAGTTACGCTTTCCTCAACGTTTAAAGATATTTTATCTTTAATTTTATTAATGATATTTTCTAAAGTCATAAATTTAAAAAATTATTTATGATTTTTTGCCCAGACTTTGTTTTGAAGCTTTCAGGATGAAATTGTATTCCATAAACAGGATATAGGTTATGCTGAATTGCCATTATTACATTATCTTTTGTTTTTGCGGTAATTTCAAAAGATTTATCTAATGTTTTTTTATCGATTATTAGGCTGTGATACCTAACGGCTTCAATGGATTCTGGTATATTTTTAAAAATTCCCTTTGATTTTATGAAAATTCTACTTATTTTTCCATGCATTACCTTTTTGGCTCTGATAATTTTTCCACCAAAAGCCTGACCTATAACTTGGTGCCCTAGGCAAATACCTAAAATTGGCCTAGTCTTGTAATATTTTTTTACTACATCTAAACATTTTCCAGCGTCGCTAGGATTTCCAGGTCCTGGAGAAATTACAATTTTATCAAATTTTTTTAAGTTATTTACATTAAATTGATCATTTCTTAGCACGGTAATTTTGCAATTTTTTTTACTTAAGTAGTGTGAAATAACAAATGTAAAACTGTCATAATTGTCTATTAAGGCTATTTTCATTCTGATGCCTCCAGCATAGCTTTAGCTTTATCAATGGTTTCTTGGTACTCTTTATTGGGCACGCTATCAGCAACAATACCAGCTCCTGCTTGTACGTAGATTTTTTTATTTTTAACTAGAGCCGTCCTCAGTGCTATGCAAGTATCCATATCTCCATTTGCTGAAAAATAACCAACACCACCGGCATAAAGTTTTCTTTTTTTGTTTTCAAGCTCATCAATAATTTCCATAGCTCGAATTTTTGGTGCACCCGATACTGTGCCTGCAGGAAAACCAGATAATAAGCCGTCAATTAAAGATAAGCCCTTTTTAAATTTACCTTCTACATTTGATATTATATGCATCACGTGAGAATATTTCTCTACTTTGAATTTTTCAGTAACTTTTATTGTTCCCTTTATCGAGGATCTGCCTACGTCATTTCTACCTAAATCTAAAAGCATCAAATGCTCAGATAATTCCTTTGGATCATTTAATAAATCCTTTTCTAAAAACTTATCTTCTTTAAAATTCTTTCCTCTTTTTCTAGTCCCAGCTATTGGTCTTATAGTTAAAGTGTTGTTTCTTACTCTTACTAAAATTTCAGGGCTACTTCCTATAATTTGAAAATCATCAAAATTAAAAAAATATAAAAAAGGTGAGGGGTTTGTTTTTCTTATTGTTTTGTATACGTCTAAAGGATCTTTTTTAAGATTTTTCTCAAATCTCTGACTAATTACAACCTGAAAAATATCTCCGGCGTAAATATATTCTTTTGCTTTTTTAACTAATGATAAAAATTTATTTTTTGAAAAATTAGATTTAACTTTGTTTGTTTGTTGAATTTTTTTTATTTTGTTTGTGTATTGTTTTTTCTTATTATCCTTTACAACCTGTTCATTCAAATACTGAGTTTCTTCTTTAAAGTTAGATTTTTTGTTAAAATTTATCTTAATAAAAAAAATTTTATTTAATTGATTGTCATGAATATAAATATACTGAGGTCTCATTAACCTAACATCTGGAATTTTTAAATCGTCGATATTCTTATCAGGTATATTTTCATAATACCTAATAATATCGTATCCCAGGTAACCTGATAATATCATTGACATAGATGGTAAATTCTTTGGTAGCGTGAAGTTAAACCCTTTAATAAATTTTTCTAAAAATTTTTTATTATTTTGTTTTTTTTGTATTTTTTTATTAATAAAAATTTTATTATTATAGATATTTAAAGTAATATCAGGATTGAAACCAAAAATTGTATATCTTCCTCTTGTTTTCGCTTTTTCAACAGACTCAAATATAAAAGAATTTTTTTTTTCTAAAACATTGTCAATTAGATTTTCAATCTTTTTTAAACTCGCTTTTTCTTCAATTAAATAAGTAAGTGAGCAATTATTTTTTTTTTTAAAAATTTGAAATTCCTTTAGAGATTGCCCCTTCATTAGATGCTTTTTTTAACTTCTTTTAAGGCTTGATCATTAATTAATACCGGATATTTTTTTAGTAAGTAAGCATCAAAATCCCTTATGATCATTGTTTTAAATTCTTGCTTAACCTGGTCTTTTAAAATATTTTCAATATTTTCAATTTTATTTTCGTTTTTACCAAATTTTTTAATCTTTAAAACAAACACTTTTTTTCTTTCGGTAAGGACTAAACTTTCATTAAGTTTGGCTTTAAAAATTTGTCCCATATTATTAGGGTTGAAAATCTTTTTATTGTCTGCAACATTTTTAAAAATCATATTTTGGACATTAGTCTTTCTATTCATAGCATAATTTAAAAATTCATTTTTGTTAATTTTGATTTTATTATTTAGATTATTTGCAATTTTTAAATTTTCTTCTTTTTCAATCATTAATTTGATTTCTGATTTAATTTTATTATTTAAAATTACATCATTGTTATTTTCGATATTTTTTAAATTAATAAGAAATTTTTTATTATCCAAATCAAAGATGTCTGTTTTTATTTCTTTGTTTAAAGAAAATAAGCTTTTTGCATATTTGTTTTGATTTGAATTTTCTCTATTTGCGTTTAGACCTTTGATGTTTATTTTTTCAATCAGCGATGGTTTTAGACCAAATTTATTAATTACTTCTTTGTATTCAATATTATTAATAATTGAGTTTTCAATTTCATTTATTGTTTGGTAATAATCATCATTTTCATTTTTGTAACCAAGATTAATTGGTGAAAGCTCTACTAGTGAGCCATTTCTTAACTCACCTAAAGCAAATAATGATTTGTTTTTTTCAAAAAAAGAAATTATTTTTGACTCATCAATACTATTTTTATGATTAATCTCATAAAAACTTGCTTCAACAGACTTTAAAAAATTATTTTTTAATTTTTGTGTATGGTATTTTGGTGCAGTGATACCAGATAAATATGTTTTGAAAGAAATATTTTTTATTAAGTCCTTTTTTAAAAAATACTCTAACGTTGCGGCATTAATATTTTTTTCCAAAAGATATTTTTCATATTTTATTCTTGAAAATTTTCCATTATCATCTTTGAATTCATCATTAGACCTTAAGTAATATGCAAGGGCTTCATCGTTAATTATCAAACCTTGATCTTTGGCGTAACTCTCATATACCTTTTGACTAATAAGCGTGTTTAAAATGACGTAATGATCGTTGTCTTTTAATGAGCTCTTCTGAGTCTTTTGAATATATATTTTGGCTTCATTTATGTAGTCTTGAATATAAATTTTTTCTTTACCAACTTCAGCAACAATATTCTTTTTTCCTGATAAAAAGTCACCCATTCCCCAGGCGCCAAATACAATTATAATTATACCGGTAAAACCAATTAAAAATATTTTTTTTGTTAAGTTTTTCATATTTTTTGATAAAAAATAAGTATTTAGCTTAATAATTTATAAATGTATTCAAAAAAATATTTTATCGGTAATTGGAAAATGAATGGTCTAAAAAAAGATCTTCAAAACCTAAAAAATATAGAGAAATTTATTAAAAATGAAAAATTTCATAATTGTAAATTAATATTTTGCCCACCTTACACGTTGATTGATTATTTTAGAGAAAATATAAAATCAAAAAAAATTTCTATTGGGTCCCAGGATATATCTGGTTATGACAATGAATTCGGCCCATTCACAGGTTCTGTAAGTTCAAAAATGGTAAAAGATTTAAAATGTAATTATACTTTAATTGGGCATTCCGAAAGAAGGGTTGATGGAGATAGTGATGCGATGGTATCAAAAAAAATTAATCTAGCAACACAGAATAATTTAAACGTAATACTTTGTGTTGGAGAGTCTTTTAATAGCTTTAAGAGAAAAAAATCTTTTCAAATTGTAAAATCTCAAATTAAAAAAGCTTTAGTCGGAAATAAATCCAAGTTAAGTAAAATAATCATTGCGTACGAGCCTATATGGTCAATTGGAACAGGCTTGATACCAAAAAGCGTTTACCTTGATGGTTTTTTTAAAAAAATAAAATTATTTATTCAAAAGGAGTATAAAAAAAATATACCATTATTATACGGTGGATCTGTATCTTCTAAAAATATTCAGAATTTTAAAAATATTCACTCATGTAGTGGGTTTTTGATTGGTGGAGCTTCCTTAAAATCAAAAGATTATATTGATATTATCAAAAAGTATTATAATTAGGCGCAAGTGGAAAATATAATTTTAACAGTTCATGTAATACTTGCTATTTTATTAATAGGGTCTGTATTGTTGCAAAAGTCAGAAGGTGGAGCTCTAGGTATCGGTGGTGGAAGCGACTCACTTATGTCCTCAAGGGGAGCTGGAAGTTTTTTAACTAAATTTACTTCAGTTGTTGCATTATTGTTCATTGTAACCAGCATTTCACTTACTGCGATTAATAAAGTTGAAAATAAAGGCAACTCTGTACTTGATAAAATTGAGAAAAAAGAAAACAATTTACCTAAAATTCCAGAATCTAAATAAGATTTAATTTTACTATTTAACCAATTAAATTATAAGGAAGTTCCATGGCGCATTATATTTTCGTAACTGGCGGTGTGGTTTCTTCGATAGGTAAAGGTTTGTCATCTGCTTCTCTAGCATATTTGCTAAAATCTAGAGGCTACAAAGTAAAAATTAGAAAACTGGATCCATATTTAAATATTGATCCTGGCACGATGAGTCCTTTTCAACATGGAGAAGTCTTTGTTACAGAGGATGGAGCGGAAACTGATTTAGATCTTGGTCATTATGAAAGATTTACTAATACAAATTTAACTTCCTCAGACAATATTACAACTGGAAAAATTTACTCTCAAATTTTAAACAAAGAGAGAAAAGGGGATTACTTAGGCAAAACTGTTCAAGTTATACCTCACGTAACAAATGAGATTAAATCGTTTATTAAAAATAAAGCTAATCAATATGATTTTATAATATGTGAGATAGGTGGAACAGTTGGGGATATCGAAAGCCTACCATTCTTAGAAGCTATTAGGCAATTCTCAAATGATGTCGGCAGAAAAAAAAGTTTATTTATGCACTTAACTCTTGTTCCTTACATAAAATCTTCAGATGAAGTTAAAACAAAGCCTACTCAACATTCTGTAAAAGAATTAAGAAGCATAGGAATACAGCCAGATATAATTATATGTAGATCAGAGCTATCTATACCTTCTGATCAAAGAAAAAAAATTTCACTTTTTTGTAATGTTCAAATTGCTAATGTTATAGAGACTGTAGATGTAAAAACTATTTATGAAGCTCCTGTGAGTTTTTATAAAGAAAAGTTAGATGAAAGGGTTTTGAAATTTTTTAAAATTAAATCAAAAAAGAAGCCAAATTTAAAACCTTGGTTAACAACAAAAAATATAGTTTTAAATGCAAAAAAAGAAGTCAATATTTCTATTGTAGGCAAATATGTAAATTTAAAGGATGCATACAAGTCTTTAGATGAAGCTTTAGTTCACGGCGGTATAAAAAACAATTTAAAAGTTAATTTAATAAAAATTGACTCTGAAAAATTAAAAATATCAAATATTAAATCATTATTTAAAGATAGTGATGGAATTCTCATACCGGGTGGTTTCGGTAAACGAGGTACTGAGGGAAAAATTGAAACAATTAAATTTGCACGAAAGAATAAAATTCCTTTTTTTGGTATTTGTTTTGGAATGCAGTTGTCTTTAATTGAGTTTGCAAGAAATGAACTTAAAATTAAAAATGCTGGTTCGACAGAATTTAATAAAAACTGCACTCCAATCATTGGTTTAATTGAAGAATGGATAAAAGATGGAACAATTAAAAAAGGAGACCTACAAAAGCTTGGTGGAACAATGAGACTAGGTTCATATGAAACAGATTTATTAGGCAATTCTTTTATAGAGAAAATTTACAAATCAAAAAAAATTTTTGAAAGACATAGGCATAGATATGAGGTCAATATTTCTTATAAAGATAAGTTTGAAAAAAAAGGTATGATTTTTAGCGGATTGTCTAATAATAACGCTTTAACAGAAGCCGTTGAGCTTAAATCTCACCCATGGTTTGTGGGTGTTCAATATCACCCAGAGTTTAAATCTAGACCTTTGGACCCGCATCCTTTATTTGTATCATTTATTAAAGCGGCAAATAAAAACATTAAAAAACGATGAGCAAAATAATAAAAATTAAAAATTTTTCAGTTTCAAACAATTTACCTTTTTTTCTTATCGCAGGCCCATGTCAGATGGAAAGTAAAGAGCATGCATTTTTTATGGTTGAAAATATAAAAAAAATTACAGATGAGCTTGGTATAAATTTTATTTACAAAACTTCTTACGATAAAGCCAATAGAACAAGTATAAAATCTAAAAGAGGAATGGGGATTAAAGATTCATTAAAGGTCTTTGAAGGTATAAGAAATAAATTTAATTTACCTATACTTACCGATGTTCACACTTCAGAGCAATGCGAGGCAATAAAGGATGTCGTTGACATAATTCAAATACCCGCATTTTTGTGCAGGCAAACTGATTTGTTAATTTCTGCTGCAAAAACTCAGAAAATTATTAATATTAAAAAAGGACAATTTTTAGCTCCATGGGATATGAAAAACGTTATAAAAAAAGTTTCAGAATCTGGAAACGATAATATCCTAACAACAGAAAGAGGAGTTTCTTTTGGTTATAATACCCTAGTTTCTGATATGAGATCACTTTCAATATTAAAAAATGAGGATTATCCTGTAATTTTTGATGCTACCCACTCTGTCCAACAACCTGGAGGGAAAGGAGAGGAGAGTGGCGGAGAGAGAAAATTTATCTATGATCTATCTAAAGCGGCAATTTCTGTAGGTGTCGCAGGATTATTTGTGGAGGTTCATGATGACCCAGATAATGCACCTTCAGATGGGCCCAACATGTTGCATTTAAAAGATCTCAAAAATTTTTTAATCAAAATTAAAAAAATTGACAATTTAATCAAAGAAGAAAAATTATAATGAGCAAGATTGATAAAATTGTTTCTAGACAAGTTTTTGATAGCAGGGGGTTTCCAACAGTTGAAGCGGATATTTATTTAGAAGACGGTTCAATTGGTTCAGCCATAGTGCCATCTGGAGCCTCTACTGGTAGTTACGAGGCATATGAATTAAGAGATACAAACCCAAAGTATTTAAACAAAAGTGTTTTTAATGCTGTAAAAAATGTAAACGGAGAAGTGCAAGATAAATTAAAAGGACTCGATGCAATCAATCAATCACTGATAGACCAAACCTTAAATGAACTAGATGGCACTGAAAATAAATCTAAGTTAGGTGCTAATGCAATATTAGCGGTATCAATCGCAAACTGCAAAGCAGCAGCGAATAGTAAAAAAATAAATTTATTTGAGTATTTATCTTATAATAAAAATTTAAATTTACCTTTTCCTTTAATGAATATTATAAATGGTGGAGCTCACGCGAACAATTCATTAAACATCCAGGAATTTATGATTAGACCAGATGGCGCCGAAAGCTTTAAAGACTGTATGCAATATGCTTTTCTAACAATTCAAACCTTAAAAAAAACTTTAGAGGAAAAAAATTTAAACACTAGTGTTGGCGATGAAGGTGGATTTGCTCCAAATTTAAATTCAGATGAGCAAGCTATAGAATTAATACTAGAGTCGATTAAAAAATCAGGTTTTGAGCCAGGTAAAGAGATTTCAATATGTTTGGATGTAGCTGCAAATGAGCTTTATGATGGAAAAAACTATTCTATCATTAACGGCAAAAGCTTATCATCAAATGAGCTAGTTGACTATTATGAAGATTTAATTTCAAAATATCCAATCAAATCAATTGAGGACCCTGTTTTTGAAGACGATTGGGATGTCTGGACTGCCTTAAATAATAAATGTGGAAGCAATACACAAATTGTAGGTGACGATTTATTTGTGACAAACGTAAAAAGGTTAGAAAATGGCATTAATAAAAAATCAGCGAATGCAATTTTAATTAAATTGAACCAAATTGGAACAGTTTCAGAAACTTTGGATACTATTAAACTTGCTCAAAAAAATAATTTTAATACCATAATATCTCACAGATCGGGTGATACCGAAGATACGTTTATTTCTGATTTGGCTGTAGCAACAAATTCAAATCAAATAAAAACTGGATCACTAGCAAGGTCTGAAAGGGTGGCAAAATATAACAGAATTCTAAGAATTGAAGAGATGTTGAGCTATCCAGGGATGGCTAAATTATAATGAAAAGTCTTAAAAATTTTTTAAATAAATTTAAATTCCCTCTAATTAGTCTTTTTCTAATTTTATATTTTGTTGTAAATTTTTTTGACGGAAACAGAGGTTATTTATCTTATCAAAATAAAACTGAACAACTTAAAAATTTATATGATGAAGAAACTAAGCTAAAAAAAACAAATGAACGCTTAAAAATGGAAAACAACATGCTTTCCAACAATATTGACCTTGAGTATCTTGATGAAATTTATAGAAAGCTTTTTGTAGTTGGAAAAAAAGACGAAACATTAATAATTATAAAATGAAAACTAGACACCCAGAAAAGGTAAACAAACCTATTAATCCAATTCAAAGAAAACCTGACTGGATAAGAGTAAGGTTAACCAATTCATCTGTATTTAATACTACTAAAGAAATTGTTAAAAAAAATAATTTACATACAGTTTGTGAAGAAGCCGGATGCCCAAATATCTCAGAATGTTGGAGTAAAAAACATGCTACTTTTATGATTATGGGCGATACTTGCACAAGAGCCTGTGCTTTTTGTAATGTTAAAACTGGATTACCTAACATTTTAGATCAAAACGAACCCTCAAGAGTTGCAAAAGCTACGAAGGACCTTGGCTTAAACCATGTTGTTATTACTTCAGTTGATCGTGATGATCTTGATGACGGTGGAGCCAATCATTTCGCGCAAACCATTATTGAAACTAAGAAGAATAATCCCAACACAACTGTTGAAATTTTAACTCCTGATTTTTTGAGAAAAGGAGATGTTTTTAAAGAAGTTGTAGACGCTGAACCAGATGTATTTAACCATAATATTGAGACCGTTCCTTCAAATTACATTAAGGTCAGACCAGGCTCTAGGTATTTTCAATCTATAAATCTTTTAAAAGATGTAAAAAAATATAGTAAAAAAATATTCACTAAATCAGGTTTGATGTTAGGTATGGGTGAAAAAGATGAGGAGCTTTATCAAGTTATGGATGATTTAAGATGTGCAAATGTAGATTTTTTAACTTTAGGACAATATTTGCAGCCTACTGATAGACACTTTCCAATTAAAAAATTTGTACCTCCTGAAGATTTCAAGAAATTTGAAAAAATAGCATACTCTAAAGGTTTTCTGTTGGTTTCTTCTAGCCCTATGACAAGATCCAGTTATCATGCAGGTGATGATTTTAAGTTACTTAAAGAAAAAAGATTAAAAAATCTTATTTAAATTGCCTAAAAAAAAAATAACAAAAAAATTTGAATACTCTATTGATTTAATTCAATCTTTAATACTAGATGTTGATAGCTATCATGAATTTTTGCCTTGGTGCACGTATTCAAAAATTAAATCAAATGAAGAAAATCAAGAAAAAATAATTCTTATTGCCGATTTGGAAATTGGCTATTCATTTGCTAAAGATATTTACAGTAGTCATGTTGTTTTTGACAAAAAAAGTAAAATAATTGATGTTACAGCGATAGATGGTCCACTAAAATCGTTAGAAAACAAATGGGAATTAATCGATTTGGGAAATAATAAATGTGAGGTTAATTTTTTAATATCTTTAGAATTAAAAAATATTGTATTAAATAAAATGCTTAGTTCAATGTTTGATATAGGTTTTAATAAAATCCTCAAATCTTTTGAGGATAGAGCATTTTATTTAAGCAAATTAGATAGATGAAAAAATTAATTTGAAAACTTTGTTAATTATTGAAGATTGAATCTTCTTTCTACTCAGGTCTTTTTTAAGTCTAAATTCATAAATTCTTGTTATATTCTTTGATTTTATGCCAACATAAACAAGACCCACAGGTTTGACTTTGCTGCCACCGCTTGGACCTGCCACTCCTGTTATAGATATACAAATGTTTGATTTTGATAATCGCGATAGATTTTCAACCATTTCCATACAAGTTTGAGAGCTTACGGCTCCATATTTTTTCAAGGTGTTTTTTTTAATATTTAATAATTTTTCCTTAGATTTGTTAGAGTAAGTTACTAATCCAAAATTAAAAACTTTTGAACTATTTGGAACTTCAGTTATTTTGCTTGCTAATAATCCTCCAGTACAAGATTCTGCTGTAGAAATTGATAGATTTTTTTTTATAAGCAGGGGTACTAGTAAACTATTTTTCATAAATTTAATTTTAAAATGTAAACTACAATTAGACTGTATAATCCTGCAACTATATCATCACCCAATATTCCCAAAGGTCCTTTTATTTTTTTATCAAATATAATAGCTGGGTAGATTTTTGTTATATCAAAAAATCTAAAACTTAGGAATGATAAAAAAATTAACAAATAATCCTGACTACATATTACCAAAGGTATTAATTGACCAACAAATTCATCGATTACAATTTCTTTTGGGTCATTATTTTTGAATTTTTTCAATGTCTGCTTTAAAAAAAATAACGAATAAAGAGTTGTTGATATTATTATGATTATTAGCGCATATGCATTTACAAATTTGCTAATAAGAACGTAAAAAAATACTGTAAATAAACTTCCAAAAGTACCTGATATTGGCAATTTACCAATATTGAATAAAGTAAAAATTTGATAATTTACTTTATCTAGCATTTTCTAATGTAGATATTACTTCGCAAGCAAGCGCCTGACTTTTTCCAATTATACCAATTTTATCAGTAGTTTTTGCTTTAATGTTTATGTATTTTTTATCAAGCTTGCAAAGTTTTGAAATGTTGTTTCTGATTTTTTCTTTATATTTTTTTAAATTGGGCTTTTGCAGTATTATATTTAAATCTATGTGAGATACTTTTATATTTAAAAGCTTTAACTGATCTAAAACTTTGATAAGCAATTTATCAGATCTTATACCTTTATTTTTTTTATTATTGGGAAACAAAGTTCCTATATCGCCTAATTTAGTTGCACCAAGAAAACTGTCAATTAGAGCATGAATAAGACTATCGCCATCACTATGACCAACGCTACCATGGTCCGACGGTATTAGTATTCCACCAATGTATAACTTGTAACCAGGTGACATTTTATGAATATCATAACCTATGCCAAAAAACTTTTCATTTCCCAGATCATTATAATAAGTAATTTTTGAGTTTGTGTTTTCTCCTTTGATTAATTTAATTTTTTGATTTTCTTTAAAAAAAAGTGTTGAGTCGTCAGTGATATTTTTGTCCTTATTGGCTTTGTGCAATCTAATAATTTCTTTAAAATTAAAAGCTTGAGGTGTTTGCAATAGTTTAATTTTTTTTCTTTCAATTATTTTTGAATTAAACAAAGTTGTATCCGAGGCGTTTATAACAGGAACAACGCAATTATATTTCTTTAACCCATTTATTAAATTTTTTACCAATTTTAATGAAAAGTTAGGTCTCGCTGAATCATGGATGATTAAGTGAGTGTATTTTTTTTTAATTTTCTTTAACCCATTTAAAACAGAATCTCTTCTTTCAACACCACCATTATAAAAGGTGGTTTTGTTATTTTGCTTGATTAAATGTTGATATTTGTTGAATTCACTTGGGTTTATAGCAATATAAATATCTTTAACTTCTTTTAATTGACTTAACTTTTTGATGCTATGATTTATAAGGAGATCGTCTTTGTAAAAATGAAATTGTTTAGGAACAGAACTTTTAAATCTAGAGCTTTTACCGGCTGCAAGTATTATTGCGCATAAATTCATGAATATAATCTCAAAGTTTTTATCTCATACACTAACATTGTCAATTTTATTTATATTGTCTATCAGCTCTGGCTTATTATCATTGCAGACATTCTTAGGAGAAGGAATTTTTAAATTAAATCAATCGAATGTGGAAATTCTTCTTTTTGTTAATTTGTTTTTTTTAATCATTCTTATAATTTCAATATTATCTAAAATCTATAATACATATTTAAAAAAGCAGTCAGAAGAACTTGGAAAAGAAACAAGTAGAAATTTAGTTTTATCTTTTTTATTAATTTCATCAATCCCATCAATTTTAATAACAGTTTCCTCATTATTCGTTTTTAATTATGGAATCCAAAATTGGTTCGATAATAAAATACTATCATTAGTTAATAACTCAAGAAACGTTGCTCAAAATTACTTACGTGATCATCAAAACTCAATTGTCAAAGATGTTAAACTTATTGCAAGTGATCTCAATAGAAATAAAAAAATTTTACTATCTAATGATGATAGGTTTAATCAATATATTAAATTTATTGCAAACTTAAGAAGTGTAAATAATTTGTATTTAATAGATGGAAATGGAAAATTAATTAAAACAAATGTATCTTCAAATTTATTTAAACCACCTTTAAAAAAATTACTAACAAAAGCTAAAAACGGTAAACCTTTAATATTTTCCAACGCGTTTGAGCAAAAAACATTAGCGATTTTAAAGCTAAAAAATTATGATAATCTTTTTATATACGCAGTTCAAAACGTAGATCCAAAAATTGTTTCTTTTTTAAAACAAACAGGTGAAGCCTCGAATTATTATTATAGTGTAAAAAAAAATACACTTAGAATTCAAATAACTTTTTTCATTATTTATGTTGTTTTAACTCTTGCTCTTGTTTTATCTTCTGCCTTATTTGGTATAAACTTTGCTACAAAGACTACAAAGCCGTTAAACAGGTTGTTCAATTCTGCAAAAAGAGTTAGCATTGGTAAATACGATTTTGTTCTAGGCAGTGATAAAAATCAAGATTTTAATGCATTAAATAAAGTTTTTGATGACATGGTTTCGCAAATGAAAATTCAAAAACAAAAAAATATTCTTTCAGGTAGGTTTGAAGCTTGGCAGGTTATCGCTAGAAAATTGGCACATGAAATTAAAAATCCACTAACTCCAATTCAATTATCATTAGATAGAATTAAGGATAAATTAAATGATGAAAATTCATTAAAGCATTTTACAATTATTAATAATCAAATTCATGAAATCTCTAAATTGGTTAATGGATTTTCTGATTTTGCTAGAATGCCAAAGCCAATTTTTAAAAAAAGTAATATTAATACTATAATTAATAATTCTATTGATACTTATAAGCTTAATTATGAAAAAATAAATTTTGTTTTAAATGACCTGTCTCAAACTTCAGAAATTATTTGTGACAGCGGACAGGTAAGTAGAGTTTTGATTAATGTTTATAAAAATGCCGTAGAATCTATTGAGGAAAAATGGGAAAATAACGGTTCAAAAGGTGAAATTATTACCAATATTTCAAACGATAAAACGTATTATTTAATAACCATAATAGATAATGGGGTTGGTTTTAAGAAGGCAAAAAATTCGCAACAAGATGATCCATATTTTACGACTAAAAAGAATGGAAGTGGCCTAGGTTTATCGGTAGTATCCAAGATAATTCATGAACACAATGGTCAAATATTTTATGATAACAGGCAAGATAATGATGGTGCATTTATAACCATAACTTTACCCATTTTAAATGAAGAAAATATTAATAATTGATGATGAAAAAGATATTCGTTTTATCTTAGAAGAAATACTATCCGAAAACAACTTCAACACAATCTGTGCAGCTACAATAAAAGAAAGTGAAGATTTAATTAAAAATAACTCTTTTGATATAGCTTTTATAGACGTTATGTTAGATGAAAAAAGTAGAGACGGATTATATCTATTAAAATTAGTTAAAGAAAAGCATAAAGATATTCCTGTAATAATGATGTCTGGGCATGCAAATATTGAGATCGCTGTAAATTCAGTTAAAGATGGTGCTTTCGAGTTTTTAGAAAAGCCGTTCAATCAAAATAGGTTATTAAACTTTGCAAATAGAGCCTCTGAGTATGTTGATTTATTAAATACTAAAAGAGATCTTCAAGATAATATTTTTAAATCTTATGACTTCATTGGCAGCAGTAAAGAAATTCAGAAGATAAGAGATTCTATTCAAAAGGTTTCAGATAAAGATGTTAGAGTTTTAATTGAAGGTGGTAGTGGGGCAGGTAAGGAATTGTTAGCAAGAGAGCTTCATAAAAACTCAAAAAGGAGCATGCAAAATTTTGTTATTCTAGATGCAACAAGAATTAATGAGAATAATTTTGAGCAAAAATTATTCGGTAAAAGTGGATCTGAAAATTTTGAACAGGGTATTCTAGAAAAGGCAAATAAAGGGACCTTATTTATTGACCACGTTGATGAATTGCCGCTTAATGTGCAAAATAAATTGTTGAGAGTTATTACTGACCAAAAATTTAAGAGCTCAGAAGACAATGTTGATATTAAAATAAATTTTAGATTGATTTGCTCTTCTTCAACAAGTCTCAAGGCAGATGTGATAAAAGGATCTTTTAGAGAAGATCTACTTCATAGAATTAATGTAATTTATTTTTACTTACCAGATTTAAAAAATAGAGCTTCTGATATTAAGCTTTTGTCTAATTATTTTTATAAGCAATTCAAAGGTGAAGAAGCCAATTTTGACAATGTTATAAGTGACTATGAATTATTCTACGGTTATAATTGGCCAGGTAACGTTAGGGAGTTGAGAAATTTAGTAGAAAGAATTGCAATCATTGGCAATGCAGATATAGAAAATAATACGAAAATAGTGTATGATTATTTAACTTCTAGAAGTCAAGATGATACAAGTAGTAAGATCAATACAAACTTAACTTTAAAAGAAGCAAGAGATAATTTTGAAAAAGAATATTTGGAAAACCAATTAAAAAAATACGATGGTAGTGTATCTAAAACTGCTGAAGCTGTTGGCATGGAACGTTCAGCACTTCATAGAAAATTAACATCATTAAATATTAAAAATTAATTATGAATATTATTATTTGTGGAGCTGGTAAAGTTGGCTATTCAATAGCTAATCAACTGTCACGCCAAGGCCACTCTATTACTGTAGTTGATAAAACAAGTGAAGATATACAAAAAATAAATGACAATCTTGACGCCAAAGGCATTGTTGGTATTGCAACACACCCCAGTGTTTTAGAGCAGGCTGATGCAAAGAATGCAGATATGGTTATTGCTGTTACACGCAATGATGAAACGAACATGATTGTTTGTCAGATTGCACACTCATTATTTAATAT
>CBFHHD010000014.1:0-17830 GCA_965655605.1 Candidatus Pelagibacteraceae bacterium
CCATGCATCAAAACATTGTCAGCCATTTTAAATGCTTGTGGAAATGTAGTTTTTTCATCTGCGATTTTAAATAAATTCTGATTTGGAATTATAATACTTGTGTCTACAACATTTGATAAATTCTCTAAACCAGCATCAGCAACACGAATTCTACCAGGACCTTCAAACATAAAAGGTTTAGTAACAACTGCAACAGTTAAAATATTCAAATCTTTCGCAGCCTTTGCAATTACAGGAGCTGCACCAGTTCCAGTTCCGCCACCCATGCCGGCAGTAACAAAAACCATATTCGCACCTTGTAATAAATTAATAATTTCGTTCATTGACTCATCTGCAGCAGCTTGACCAATATCAGCTTTGGCACCTGCACCTAAACCTCTAGTCAAATTTGCACCTAATTGAATCTTACATTCAGCTTTATTTTTTTTCAAATCTTGCGCATCTGTATTTGCTGCAACAAACTCAACACCCTGGATACCAGCATCAATCATATTGTTGATTGCATTTCCTCCTGCTCCTCCTACTCCAAGTACAACTATTCTTGGTTTTAATTCTCTTAATTCTGGTGCTGTTATATTTATTGCCATGGGTGCTCTCCTTTTATTAGTTTGATTGTTTCCACTTTAGTTCAGATCTTTTTAAGTTTGCTTTTTTCCTTGCGTCTTCACTAAATTTTTTAAATAAAGTTGGCTCCCACATTTGAAATGTTTTTCCTTGGCCAACAAATAAAACTTTTTCTTTAATCTTAGAATGTTCTAATAATTTTTCTGTTAATGTTACTCTTCCATCTGCATCAAAATTTAATTGAAAACTATTTGCCAAAATTGATGTTGAAAAAATATCTCTATTTTCCTCAAATGGGCTAAGGGTATCGATTGTGTCAGCAATTTTTTCTAAACGATCTTGAGAGCAAAACTCCACAGATGAATTTGTAAAAGACGGGTAACAAACTACACTGTTATAACCAACTGAGGATAAATGAGACCTATACGCTGCTGGCACTGATACTCTCCCCTTTTTGTCTAATTTGTTTTCGTAAGTTGAAATAAACATTTTTTTTCATCTATATACCCTTTATGGGATAACATGGGAATATATGGATTTAAAATAATAGTCAAATATTTTCAACTTTTAGTTGTTCTTATTATGTTCTATCAAGAGTTGAATTGCTAGTTGATCTGTAAGCTGGGTTCTGTCATTTAAAATGATAATTTATCTTGGCTAAATATTTCTACTTAGCTCCAGCAATCAACCCGAGTGGCTAACTTAGGAAGTTTGATCATATGATCTTGCCACTCCTATTTGATCTTGCTCCAAGTAGGGTTTTCCCTGCCCTTTTTATTACTAAAAAGGCGGTGAGCTCTTACCTCACCGTTTCACCCTTGCCTCGATAAGGCGGTCTATTCTCTGTGGCACTATCCCTAGGATTACTCCTGCCAGGTGTTACCTGGTACTTTTTCCTATGGAGCCCAGACTTTCCTCTCTAATAAATTAGAGCTACCATTCAATCAACTAGCATCTCTAAAGTATCAAAAAAACCATAAAAATCAACGTTTTTTTGATACACCAAAATTATTTAAAGTTTTCCAAGGAAAAAGGGGACCTGGATCCTTTTTTCTTTTTGGCGCAATGTCTTCGTGACCCAAAATATTCTTTGATAATATTTTGTGTTTATTTTTGATCTTCTTAAGTAGTTTAACTAAGGATTTAATTTGGACTAATGGAAATTCTTCGTAACCTTTGTTTACAAGTTCAATGCCAATAGATGAGCTGTTGAGATTTACATCATTTTTCCATTTAGATTTACCAGCATGCCATGCAATATTTTGATCTTTAACAAGCTGATAAATTACCCCTGATTTACTAATTAGATAATGACAGCTTACTTTTGCAACTTTAGATTGCAATCTTTTGATAGCAACTTTCTGATTTTTCATACCAGTATAATGGATTATGACGTATTTTATCGCTCTATTGATATGTGAATCAAAGTTTGGACTACCTATAAAATACATTAAAATTGCCTCAATTTGACTAACTTTTAAACTAGTTTTAATAATAAATACATTTATATAACGCCTTAAATAATATGACTCTAAATAAAATTAATAAGCTTTTAGCTACATTAATCCTTATTTCTTTTGCATGTTTGACATCATCAAAAGCTGATACCCCAGATTGTTTTGAAAAAGTAAACAGGGCAGTATTTGGTTTTAATATGACACTAGATAAGATTATATTCAAACCTGTATCAAAAGGTTACTCATATCTACCCGACAGTGTTGAAAGAAGTTTGGGCAATGCAACTTCAAATGTAACTCATTTGGTTACCGTACCAAACCAGCTACTCCAAGGAAAAGTAGGAGCAGCTATCCATGATACAGGAAGATTCTTGATCAATACAACAGTTGGTATTTTAGGTTTGTTTGACCCGGCTTCAAAGATTGGACTAGAAAAAAAAGATAAAGAAGATTATGGACAAACACTTGGTGTTTGGGGTGTAGGGCAAGGGTGTTATGTGGTGCTACCAGTATTAGGACCCACAACTCTTAGAGATGGTTTGGGCAGTATTGGAAACACTTTTTTAGATCCATTTTATTTAAGTACAGTTGGCGACAAAGAATATTTACTTGATAATAATTTAGGTGACAGAACTTATTGGGCTAAAGAGGGAGTTGACAAAGTTAATTGGAGAGCTGAAAATTTGCAAACAATTGATGATTTAGAAAAAAATTCGGTTGATTTCTACTCGTCAGTAAAAAGTATCTATCTACAACGTAGAGTACAACTAACCAACGATGGTGATACGTCTGAAGAAGACGAGTGGAAAGATTTCAATTAATTTTTAATGTCAAAAAAAGTTTTACTAATTAACGCTTTGGTAATTATTTTTTTCTCAAGTTTATCTTCTGCATTTGAAAAAAGTGCACAAGATTTAGTTCAAAATACAACAGACAGTGCAAAAAAGATAATTCTAGACAAATCTATTTCAGATGAGAATAAGAAAAAACAAATTGAAAAAATTGCTCTTGATGTTGTTGATGTTGATGGATTAGGTAGATTTACATTAGGCAGTGAAAGAAAAAATTTAAGCGAAGACCAACTAAACAAATATAAAAAAACATTTAGAGTTTTTTTTTCAAAAAATATATCTAGCAGACTTCAAAATTATAGTGACCAAGATATCAAAGTTATTGGATCAAAAAAAATTAGCGAAAACTATGTTATGGTAAATTCTAAAATGATTTCAAAAAAAGAACGTCAGGAAATAGCAATTGATTGGAGAGTGTTTAAGGTAAATAATAAATTAGTTATTCGTGACCTAGTGGTTGAGGGACTAAGCTTAGCAAAAACTCAAAGGCAAGAATTTAGTTCAATTTTAGCTAGCAAAGGTTTTGACGGCCTGATTTCATCTCTTGAAGATTTTATTTCAAAAAACTAGACTTATAACCTTTCTGTAAAATCATAAGTCCGGATATAGTTATAAATAACGAAACTAACATATTCTTCGTAAAACTTTCATCAAGAAATATCCAACTAAAATAAATTCCAAATATAGGAATTAAAAGAGACACTTGGGACATGAAGACAATTCCATTGTCAAAAATTAACTTTATTCTCATCATAAAAGCTATAGCTGTACTAAAGATGCCAAGATATATTAGGCTAGTTAAACTTTTCATTTGAAATTGCTCAGTATCGTATGAAATGAATTCATAAATACAAAAGGGGATCAACAATAAAGTTCCGCAAAACATTGAGAGCAATGAAATTGTTTGGTTACTAAATCTATTATATCTCTGTATAAATACGGCTCCTATCACATAGCTAAGAGATGCCATCATTACTAAAATTACTGAAAAAAAATTAGTAGACTGATTTAAATACACTTGGTCATAAACTAATATAAAGACACTCACGAATCCCAAAATTGTTCCCAAAAATTTATATTTATTAAATTTATCGCTACCTAACATATGAGAAAAAACTATTGCGTAAAATGGACCGGCGCCCATTAGAAGTGCAGCTAAACCACTACTCATACCATCAATACCAATAGATATTAGAGAAAAGGGAATGATGTAATTTACGATACCAATTATAAAAAAAATATAAAAATCTTTTGAGATTATTGGTCTACAATCTATTTTTTTATAAAATAGAGATATTAAAATCAAGAAACATACCGCAAAAAAAAGCCTACCAGCGGTTAGGATGTAAAAATCAAAACTCTCTAAAACTATTTTATAATTAAAGAATGCTGAACCCCAAATTGAGGCTAAAATTAACAATAATATGTAACTTTTTAAATTAGGTTTAGTCATTGATCTGGTGGGCCCGGAGGGATTTGAACCCCCGACAACCCCGTTATGAGCGGGGGGCTCTAACCAACTGAGCTACAGGCCCGGAATAAATTTTTTAACATTATAGATATATAAAATAAATAGATTTTTAACTATCTAAAAAGCTTTTTAATTGTCTTGATCTGCTAGGATGCTTTAACTTTCTTAAAGCTTTAGCCTCAATCTGTCTAATTCTTTCACGTGTTACAGAAAATTGTTGACCAACCTCCTCTAATGTATGATCAGTGTTCATACCGATTCCAAATCTCATTCTTAAAACTCTTTCTTCTCTTGGTGTCAAAGATGCCAAAACTTTAGTTGTAGAGTTTTTTAACGCTGTTTGAACTGCAGCATCCACAGGGATTAAGGCATTAGAGTCTTCTATAAAGTCTCCTAAAGTACTATCGTCTTCGTCACCTACTGGAGTTTCTAATGACACTGGTTCTTTAGCAATCTTTAATACTTTTCTTACTTTTTCTAATGGCATTGCTAATTTTTTTGATAACTCTTCTGGCGTTGGCTCTCTACCAAATTCGCTCATCATTTGTCTTTGAGTTCTTACAATCTTATTAATTGTTTCTATCATGTGAACCGGAATTCTAATTGTTCTAGCTTGATCGGCAATTGATCTTGTAATTGCTTGTCTGATCCACCAAGTTGCGTAGGTAGAAAATTTATAACCTCTTCTGTATTCAAATTTATCTACGGCTTTCATTAATCCGATATTTCCCTCTTGAATTAAATCTAAGAATTGCAAACCTCTGTTTGTATATTTTTTTGCAATAGAGATAACCAATCTAAGATTAGCTTCGATCATTTCTTTTTTAGCAATACTTGATTCTCTTTCACCCTTTTTAATTTTATTAACTAATATTCTGAAATCAGAAATGGAAATTCCAATATTATTACTAAGCTCAATTAACTTACCTTTTAGATTAGAAAATAATCTTTTTTCTTTAGTAAAGAATGTAAGCCATGTTTTTTCTTCACTTAAGAATTTTTCAAAATTTGGATTTAGCTCATTACCTACATAAAACTTTACAAAATCGTCTCTGGAAATACCGTGCCTATTGGCTGCTCTCATAAGCTCGCCATCATAAGATAAAACTTTTTTATTTTCTGCATAATTCAATGCTACAAGGTCTTCTTGAGTAACTTGATTAAGTTGAAGTTTTAATAACTCTTCCATTATTTCAATTTTAATTTTTTCATAGCTTTTTTTCTTACTATCGCTAAATGTTTGATTTTTAAGAACACAATCTAATTTATCTTTTTGATAAGATAATAGTTTCTTATAATTTTTTGAAATTCTACTAAAGGCTTCTAAAATTTTTGGCTTTAACTCAATTTCTAATGATGCAAGCGATATATTAAACTCGTCATCATCTCCGCTGTTGTCTTCAGACTCAGTGTCTATGTTTGGATTTTTTTCTTTAGCCTCTTTTTTACTTTTCTCTTTAATTGATTTTGCAAGCTTCTCATCATCAATAAAATTTGTGTCGAGATCTATAATGTCTCTAACTAACATTTCATTATTAATAAGTTTTTCTTCCCATTCAAAAATTTTCTTAGCTGTAATTGGACTTTCAGAAAGTGAACTTATCATCACATATCTTCCAGATTCTATTCTTTTGGCAATTGCTGTCTCACCTTCTCTAGATAAAAGCTCAACCCCACCCATTTCTCTTAGGTACATCCTTATTGGATCGTCACTTCTGTCTGGAGCTTTAGATTGTTTTGATGACTCGGCTTCTTGTTTTTTGACTTTAAAATCTGATTTATTTTGAACTAAAGTGACAGCTTTATCAAAAATATGGACTATCGCTTTTTCTAAACTCTCAACATTGCTATTTCTTTTACCAAGCGATTTTTGCAATTCCTCATGTGTGATAAAGCCTCTGTTCAAGCCTTTATCCATTAGTCTTTCGAAGGATTTAGATATTAATTTTTCCACAATAAAGAGATGGAATTTATATTTTTTTTGAGAAAAATAAACGAGATATTTAAAAAATATTAACTATTTTTAAGTGACAAATACCTATTATAAGCAGAGTCACTTGGGTTTTTAGCTAGTTCCGCTTCAATTACAGTAAGCTCTTTTTCTTTTTGATAAGAAATCATTTGATTTAGATAATCATCAATAATTGCCGTGCAGGAATCTTGGCTTATATTGTTTAAAACTTCTTTGTTATTTGCGAACATTTGTATTTTATTAATAATATTTTCAAAGTTTAAGGACATTTTTTTTTTCAAATCATTAGCATTTAATGTTTTGTCATTAATTAAGGAGTTTATTAGTTCTTGTGAAAATTGTTTATTTTCTTCATTATCAAATTCAAGGTTTGAAATATCCTCTATTTTATTTTCACTCATCTCAGGAAAGTTTAAAATTAAATTAAATAAAGAAAGCTCAGTGATTTCTTTTTTACTTAACATCAATCTCATATTGGCTTGTTTTAACTCAGTTGAATTCGATTTTTTGGCTTTTCCTTTTTTAATTAAGTTTTCAAAAATTTTATTTTTAAATGCGCTCCTCAAATATTTCTGAGAGGTTTGGTCTTCTACTTGATTTGCAAGACTAAATAGTTTTTTTTCTAAAAGGGCTATATCAGAAGCCTTTGAACGATCTACATTTTTGGTGTGATAATTAAAAAGCGTTTCTGTTAAATCTTTACTTTGCTTGATGACGCTATCAAACCCTTCTTTACCAAATTGTTTCGTAAAATCGTCAGGATCTTGGCCATTTGGAAGTGTTGCAAAATAAACATCTTTTCCAGGTTGAATAATTTTTAAAATTCTTTCTGCTGCTCTGTATGTCGCATCTAATCCACTTTGATCTCCATCAAAACAAATAATTATTTTATCAAAATTTTTCCATGCCAAATTAATTTGCGCAGTTGTTATGGCTGTTCCTAATGTGGCCGCAACATTTTTTACACCATAATTATACAATGCTACTACATCCATATAACCTTCAACAAGTATTATACTATTATCATTGTTATTATTTTCTTTTTTGGAATTGTTTAAATTGAATAAATTAAACCCTTTTTTGAATAAAAAAGTTTCTGGTGAATTTATATATTTGGCTAAAGCATTTTTTAAAACAGCCCTTCCTCCACAACCTATATATTCATCAAAATAACTTTTGATTGGAAAAACAATTCTATTTCTAAATCTACTAATGATTTCATCGCTCTCATCTTTTTTATAAAATAATCCTGACCTTACCAATTCATCTGCGGTGAATTTTTCTTGAAATAGCAATTCATTAATTTTTTTTGAATTATCACAAAAACCAATTTCAAAAAAATTTATAGTTTCATTATTTAATCCTCTTTGAGAAAGATATCTAAGATGCTCAAGTTTAAAATCATCGTGTAAATTTTTTTTACATTCAAAAAAATAAATTGAAAAAAGTCTTTGCATTCTTTCTTTTTCTTTTTCAATTTTTTCATCTTCTTTGGTAAAACGATACGGTTGCATTCCAGCTTTTTGGGCTAAAGATTTAACCGCTTCCCCAAAGCCTACGTTTTCTAATTTCATTAAGAAATCAAAAATATTCCCGTGCTCGCTTGTACTAAAACAATGATAAAATCCTTTTTCATCATTAACTGTGAATGAGGGTGTCTTTTCATTTTTAAATGGAGAAAGCCCTACAAATTCTTTACCCCTTTTTTTTAAACTGACTTTTAATTTTACAACATCTGAGACTTTTAGTCTATTCTTGATCTCTTCAATATAAGTCTTGGGATACTTCATTAACCCTTAAGTTTTTCTTTTAGTAATTTACCTGCCAATGAAAAATCCATTTTACCGAGGTGCTGCTCTTTTAGCTTTTGCATTACCTTACCCATATCTTTTAAAGTTGATGCACCTAAGCTTGCAATAGTTTCACTGCAAACTTTTTCTATTTCTTGTTCAGTTAATTGTGAAGGGAGAAATTCCTCCAAAATATTAATTTCAAAATTTTCTTTATCAACCAGATCTGAACGATTGGCTTTTGAATACATTTCTATAGATTCTTTTCTCTGCTTCATCATTTTATTTAATATAGAGATCATGTCTTCGTCTGTTATGTCTTTTTTATCTTGGGTCCTTTTTTCAATTTCCTTATCTTTTTTTGCTGAAATAATTGTACGTAAAGTCAGCACTCTCTCACTTTCCTTGCTTTTCATTGAACTGCTTAAAGCTTTGTTCACATTATCTAAAATTGTCATGTCGGTTATTTAATTTAGTTTCTTGACGAGTGTAAGACTTTTTCATAATTAACGCCAAAGTTTTTTTATAAATTTTGATTCTTAACCTATGAGTTGTATTTTTGATTAACGAGAAAAAAAAGGCAGATTTAAATTATTTATCATCACAACCCACAGGTATTTTAGTTTTTGAAAACGGAGTTTCTCTTCTTGGAATTGGTATAGGCCACAAAGGATCATCGGTCGGTGAAGTATGCTTTAATACTTCCATGACCGGGTATCAGGAAATTATTACTGACCCGTCCTACTCAGATCAAATAATTAACTTCACCTTCCCTCATGTTGGAAATGTAGGCACCAATATTGAGGATATGGAATCAGAAAAAGCTTGGTTAAAAGGAGTAATTTTTGCAAAAGAGATTACCGAACCTTCAAATTATAGATCTTTTGAAAAATTAAACCTTTGGTTGGAAAAAAATAAAATTGTTGGAATTACTGGACTAGATACGCGAGCAATAACAAACCTTGTTAGGAGCAAGGGTGCGCTTAAAGCGACAATCGTAAACGGAGATATATCTGAAAAAGAAAAATATCTAAATGATTGCAAAGACTGGCCAGGGCTAGAAGGTATGGAATTAACTAAAAAAGTTACTACTAAACAAATTTACGAGTGGAACAATGAAGGGTTATGGAAAAAAGGCGAAGGTTTCAAAACAAACAATGACTATGACAGTCATGTTGTTGTTGTAGATTTTGGATGTAAAAAAAATATTTTAAGAAATTTTTCAAATCTAAAGACTAAACTTACAATTGTTCCTTCAAATACTAATTATAATGAAATTAAACAATTAAAACCTGATGGAGTATTTTTATCTAATGGCCCTGGAGATCCAGCAGCTACATCAGAATTTGCCAATGAGACAATTAAAAAAATTTTAGATGATAAGATTCCGGTTTTTGGAATATGTTTGGGTCATCAATTGCTTGCTCATGCTTTAGGCTGTGGGACAAAAAAAATGCACCAAGGACATAGAGGTGCAAACCACCCCGTCAAGAATTTAAAAAATAGTTTAGTTGAAATCACCTCACAAAATCATGGATTTGAAGTAGATAAAAATAATATGCCCGATGATGTAGAAATAACTCATGTGTCATTATTTGATCAATCTATTGAAGGTATCAAATCCAAAAAGTTTAATGCTTTTTCAGTGCAGTACCATCCTGAAGCAAGTCCAGGTCCTCATGATAGTCACTATTTATTTTTAAATTTCATAAAGGAAGTTGAGTTAAATGCCAAAAAGAAATGACATTGAAAAAATTATGATCATTGGCGCTGGTCCAATTGTAATTGGACAGGCATGTGAATTTGATTACTCTGGGTCTCAAGCTTGTAAAGCTTTACGAGAAGAGGGTTATAAAATTATTTTAGTTAATTCAAATCCAGCTACAATAATGACAGATCCAAATGTTGCAGACATCACCTACATTGAGCCGATTAATGATGAAGTTCTTGAAGCTATTATTAAAAAGGAAAAACCAAATGCAATTTTACCAACTATGGGAGGTCAAACAGGTTTGAATGCAGCTATGAGCCTTGATCAAAAGGGAATATTAAAAAAATATAATGTGGAGTTGATTGGCGCAAATGCTGAAGCAATAGACAATGCTGAAAATAGAGAAAAATTTAAAAAAAATATGAATGAAATTGGTCTTGAGTCTGCAAGGTCATATGTTTGTAGAAATGAGAATGACGCCAAAGAAGCATTAAAAGAGATTGGTGTACCCTCAATTATTAGACCCTCGTTTACCCTTGGCGGAACTGGAGGAGGAGTTGCAAACACTGAAAGGGAGTTTTTTGAGATAATTAAAAATGGATTAGATTTATCACCAACTAATGAAGTCTTAGTAGAAGAGTCACTTGTGGGATGGAAAGAATTCGAGATGGAAGTTGTAAGGGATAAAAAAGATAACAGTATCATCGTATGTTCTATTGAAAATGTTGACCCAATGGGAATTCATACAGGAGATTCAATCACAGTGGCTCCAGCCTTAACTCTTACTGATAAAGAATATCAAGATATGAGAAACGCCTCTATTGCCTGTTTAAGAAAAATTGGAGTTGAAACGGGAGGTTCAAATGTTCAATTTGCTATCAATCCAAAAGATGGCAGGATGATTGTAATAGAAATGAACCCTAGGGTTTCTAGATCATCAGCTTTGGCATCAAAAGCTACAGGATTTCCGATTGCAAAAGTTGCTGCTAAGTTAGCAGTTGGATACACTCTCGATGAGATTCAAAATGATATAACAAAAGTAACGCCAGCATCCTTTGAACCAACCATTGATTATATTGTTACTAAAATTCCAAGGTTTGCTTTTGAAAAATTCAAGAAAAGTAAAGCAGAACTTGGGACTGCAATGAAGTCAGTGGGCGAAAGCATGTCCATTGGTAGAAATTTTAAAGAGTCATTGCAAAAAGCACTTGCTTCACTTGAAGTTGGGTTAACAGGTATGGATAAAATCGAGAGCAATTTAGAAGTTATTAAAGAAAAATTAAAAACAAATGTACCTTTAAGAATTCTTTATGTAGCTGACGCAATAAGAAAAGGTTTGGATTTAAAAGAAATTCATCAATTATGTAAAATTGATCCTTGGTTTTTGCAGCAAATAAAAGAAATTGTTGATGCAGAAAATATTGTTTCAAATAATGTTTTTGAAAAAAATACATTTAAATTAATTAAATCAATAGGTTTCTCAGACCAAAAAATTTCTGAACTTTCTAATAAATCAATAAGCGAAATTGAAAAATTTAAGAGTGAAAATAATATTAATATTGTTTATAAAAAAGTAGATACGTGCGCTGCAGAGTTTTCTTCTTTAACGCCCTATATGTACTCGACTTATGATCATGGTTTAATGTCAGATGGAGAATGTGAAGCCAACCCATCTGATAAAGAAAAAATTGTTATAATTGGTGGAGGGCCAAATAGAATTGGTCAAGGAATAGAATTTGATTATTGCTGTTGTCAGGCAAGTTTTTCATTGAAGGAATTAGGTTACGAAACAATTATGATTAATTGTAATCCAGAAACTGTATCAACAGACTATGACACTAGTGATCGACTGTATTTTGAGCCTTTAATTGATGAACATATAATAGAAATATTAAAAAAAGAAAATTCGAAAGGAAAAATTAAAGGTGTAATAGTTCAATTTGGCGGCCAAACACCAATAAAACTTGCGAAAAAAATCCATCAATCTGGTTTTACCATTCTTGGTACGCAACTAGAGTCTATTGATACAGCAGAGGATAGAGAAAAGTTTAATCAAATTGTTGAGGAACTAAAATTAAAACAGGCTGACAGCGGTCTAGCTAGAGGTAAAGAGGAAGCTAAAAAAATTGCAGAAAATATTGGCTACCCAATAGTAATTAGACCCTCTTATGTCTTGGGCGGCAGAGGAATGGAAATTGTACACGACAATGAACAGTTTGATACATACATTGAAGAAGCGGTTCAAGTTTCAGGAGACAGCCCAGTTTTAATTGATAAATTCTTAAATGATGCAATTGAAATTGATGTTGATGCAGTTTGTGATGGAAATGAAGTATTTATCGCTGGCATCATGGAGCATATTGAAGAAGCGGGAATACATTCTGGGGATTCAGCTTGTTGCATTCCACCCTTTTCATTAGATCAAAATATTATTGAAGAAATAAAAAAACAGATAACCTCTTTAGCTAAAAAATTAAAAGTTATTGGTTTAATTAATATTCAGTTTGCAATTAGAGGATCAGATATTTTTATTTTAGAAGTTAACCCTAGGGCTAGCAGAACTGTTCCTTATGTTTCTAAAGCTCTTAATATCCCAGTTGCTAAAATAGCATCTCAGGTTATGTCTGGAAAAAAGTTAAAAGATTTTAACAATTTAGATAAAAAATTAAATATTTTCGCGATTAAAGAAGCCGTCTTCCCTTTCAATAAATTTCCAGAAGTTGATACAATCCTTGGACCCGAAATGAAGTCAACTGGTGAAGCAATGGGTATTGATAGTGATTTTGGAATGGCATTTGCTAAAAGTCAAATGTCAGCTGGCAATGATTTACCTATTAGAGGGTCTGCCTTTATATCTGTTAAAGACGAGGATAAAGAAAAAGTCTGTGAATACGCTAGAAGCCTTGTTGAGATGAATTTCAAAATTTATGGTACAGGTCGTACAGCTGATACCTTAAATAAACATGGCATCAGTTGTGAAAAGATTAACAAAGTAACACAAGGAAGTCCTCACATTGTGGAGTATCTGGATGAAAAAAAAATATCCCTAGTGATTAATACAACTTCTGAAAAAAAATCTATCCAAGATTCATGGTCATTAAGAAGAGCGGCACTCAATAACAAGGTTCCCTATTTTACGACACTTGCAGGCGCGAAAGCATGCACCCAAGCAATCAATTCTCTTAAAAATAAATCAATTGAAATTCAAAGAATTCAAGAATTGTAATAATTTTACTGATCTACTGGGTAATCAGTTTTAAACGTCACATAATTAATTTGTAAGCAACGTCTTTCATCTTTAATTTCTTTTTTATCTAAGCCGTGCCAACTATTTTCATCAGTTGTAAATATGTATCCGTAATTATCTTTGTAAGGAACTGTGTAAACCTTTTCCATTTTTTCGTTATAAAAATCAGTACCAAGTTCTTCTGACTCTCCATTCCGATTAACAAAAAGCATTGATGACATCAGTTTTTCTTTTATGTCACAATGAGGTTTAAGCCAAAAACCTTTACGGTCACAACAAATTTCAACTCTGACGTATGATTTAGATAAATCCTTGCCAATCATGTCGCCTAAAAATTCATAAGTTTCTTTTTTTTGCAGCTCCTTAACAAGTTGCAAAAGTTTAGGATAACTTGTTTCGTTTTCTTTGCTAATAAAACACCTGAACTTAAGGGCCTGCCCTCCTGATTTAATACCCTCTCTTAGTTTGCCGTCTCCACCATCTATAGCTCGAGTGCCATCATATTCAATGGCATGTGCAGTTGGGTCATCAAGTTTAGCATTATATAGCTCCTCGATCATTTCCTCTTCTAAAGGACTATCTACTTCCCAATACCTAAAAGGGTATGTTCCATGTTTGCTGTTTTTTAAAGATTGTAGAAAATTCATTATAATTATTAATTCATTCTTTCTAAAATAATTTTAGCTACTCTTTTACTCTCATATAATTTTTCATAAGTCCAGTGCTGAAGATTGCCATCAAAATCTTTAACAATGCCCAAATCTTTAAAAGTTTTAACAAATCTTTTAAACCTATAATCATCTCTATGGTTATTTAAGTGAGCTATATAAATAGGTTTTCCCGTAATTGCGGCTTCTGAAATCATAGAAGTTGAGTCACATGTTACAATTATATGTGAGGCTTCTGCAAGTGCATTTGTGTAATTTTTTTTATCAAGACTTATATCATAATAAAAAAGGGGGCTATTAAATTTAGATTTTAAAGAATCAAATACTTTTGCTGGTGTTCTTCTGGAGGCAATTACATTAATTTTTTTTATATCCGTGAATGAATTAACTCTTTTAAAATGAGCATCAAGTTCTTCATTTAAAAATTTATAATATTTATTCGGCCCTCCTAAAATAAATGTAATAATATTTTCTCCATTATTATTACTAGAAACCTCTTCTTCGTTCAAATAATGAATTGCTCCGGTTGATTGAATTAAATTTTTTGATTTTATTTTATTATCGTGGGCTGGGGCAATTATAAAATCAAAATTATTATGTGAAATTTTTGGATCCTGGATATGAATATTTTTTACATCCCTATTAAAGTTTTGTTTAAAGTATTTTTTTAAAACAATATTTGGAATAACGCTCTTCCTGCCACAAGATATAATAATATCTGGTACAATTTTTATATCACGTATAATTTTATCAAAATTAAAGCTTAGTTTAATTTTAGGTGTCAACTTTGGTGGCAAAAGTTTAAATATTGATGGTAACTCAATAGTTTGATGATCAAAGGTTGTATTTAATGATTTTGCCAGACCTTCTGTTTGACTAATCATTCCATGCGCGCCCTCTGTGAGTAACCAGGAGTGTAATGCTTTCATTATAATTAATAATATTTTATTAAAATGTTTTTATAAACTAATCAAATGAGTCAAAATAAAGAATTTAAAACAAAAGTGTTAATAATAGGCTCTGGTCCGGCTGGCTATAGTGCTGCAGTTTATACTTCTCGAGCAATGCTTAATCCAATAATGGTTACTGGTATGGAGCCAGGTGGACAATTAACAACAACGACTGATGTAGAAAATTACCCAGGCTTTTCTAAAGCGGTTCAAGGTCCGTGGCTAATGGAAGAAATGAAAAAACAAGCAGAGAATGTTGGAACTCAATTTATTACAGATATAATAAAAAAAGTTGATTTCTCAAGTCGACCATTTGTTTGTGAGGGCCAAAATGGAAATATATTTAAATCTGATACAGTTATAATTTCAACTGGCGCTCAAGCAAGATGGCTTGGAATAGAAAATGAGGAAAAATTTAAAGGTTTTGGAGTAAGCTCTTGTGCCACGTGTGATGGTTTTTTTTATAAAAACAAAGAAGTAGCTGTAGTTGGAGGTGGAAATGCAGCTGTTGAAGAAGCTATATATCTTTCTGGTATTGCATCAAAAGTTTATTTAATTCACCGAAGAGATCAATTGCGTGCAGAAAAAATGCTTCAAGAAAAAGTGTTAAAAAATAAAAAAATTGAAATTATCTGGAATACAGTTGTTGAAAAAATTAATGGCAAAGAAAATCCAAAAAATCTTGAGTCTATTACAATAAAAAATATAGAAAAAAATGAAGTTAAAGATTTAAACGTACATGGTTTTTTTGTGGCCATTGGTCATATACCTGCAACTAAAATTTTTAAAGATCAAATCCATATGGATGATGAGGGCTATGTAATTACAAACGCAGACTCAACTGCAACTAATATTGAGGGTGTGTTTGCTGCAGGTGATGTCAAAGACAAAATCTTCAGACAAGCAATTACTGCAGCGGGTATGGGATGTATGGCTGCTCTAGAAGCTGAAAAACTTTTAAACCACTAGTTAAGTTTAGAACAAAAATCTGAAATTCTCTTAACTGCTTTTTCAAGATTTTCCATAGATGTTGCGTAGGAAATTCTAAAGAAACCATCTAATCCAAAAGCTGAACCCTGCACAACTGCAACGCCAGTAGATTCTAATAACTTCGTAACAAAGTCTGTATCTGAATCAATTTTTCCTAGTTCGCTATGGGTTTTTCCTAAACAACCTTTGCAACTTGGGAAGACATAAAATGCACCTTCTGGGTTTAAACAGTTTATTCCATCTATTTTATTAAGTTCGGTTACAATAAAATTTCTTCTTTTTTTAAAAGCATCTGATCGTTGCTGAATAAAACTCTGATCACCAGTTAAAGCCTCAACGGCAGCAGCTTGACTAATGGAAGAAGGGTTTGTTGTTGATTGTGATTGAATTTTTGCCATTGCTTTAATTAAATCTCTTGGTCCACCGGCATAACCAATTCTCCAACCTGTCATGGAGTAAGATTTGCTTACACCATTTATAGTTAATGTTCTCTCTTTTACGCTATCATTTTGAGCTATAGTATAAAATTTAAAATCATCATAAACTACATGTTCATAGATATCGTCACTCATGATCATGACATGAGAAAAATCTTTTAAAACATTTGCAATAAGATCAATTTCATTCCTAGAGTAGCATGATCCAGTTGGGTTAGATGGTGAATTTAAAATAATCCATTTAGTTTTTTCTGAAATATTTTCCTTAACTTTTTGAGCTGAAATCTTAAATTCATCTTTCTCATCACATATAACAATTTTAGGAGTTCCACCTGCTAGCAGAACAATATCGGGATAAGAGACCCAGTATGGAGCTGGTATCAAAACTTCATCGCCCGGGTTGATTGTTGCTAAAATAGCATTGAAAATTACTTGCTTACCCCCTGCTCCAACGTTGATTTGGTCCTGAGAAAATTCTAAACCGTTTTCTTTTTTAAACTTTTGAACAATAGCTTCTTTAAGGACTGGAGTGCCATCAACCGCTGTATACTTCGTATCGCCATCATTTATTGCTTTTATGGCTGCTTTTTTAACATTATCTGGAGTATCAAAATCTGGTTCTCCTGCTCCAAGGGAAATAATATCAACTCCTTTGCCCTTTAACTCTCTTGCTTTTTGGGTAACAGCCATTGTAGGAGAAGGTTTTATTCTTGATAAAGAACTTGATAAGATAGTCATAAAAATATGTCGTTATTAAATACAATTAATAAAAGAGAAAGCAAGGATACAAATAAGTTATCTTTAAAAAAATTGGAAGGTGGAAAAGATTTTAAAATTACCAGCAATTTTACCCCATCCGGTGATCAACCTACTGCAATAAAAGAGCTTTGTTCTGGTCTAAACGACCAACAAAAAAATCAAGTTCTGTTAGGTGTAACTGGATCTGGAAAAACTTTCACAATGGCGAAAATCATTGAAACTTTAAATCGCCCGGCAATCATTTTGGCTCCTAACAAAACTCTAGCTGCTCAACTTTATGGTGAAATGAAAAGTTTTTTTGCAAACAATTCTGTTGAATATTTTGTTTCATATTATGACTACTATACACCTGAGGCATATGTACCAAGGTCTGATACGTACATTGAAAAAGAGTCCTCCATTAATGAACAAATAGATAGAATGAGGCACTCTGCAACGAGATCCCTTTTAGAAAAAGATGATGTGATTATTGTATCAAGTGTTTCTTGTATTTATGGTTTGGGATCAGCAGAGTCATACAGCAAAATGACATTTACTTTCATCAAAAATGAGAATTACGAGAGAGAGAAAGTCATTAAGGGATTAATTGAGCTTCAATACAAAAGAAACGATCAAAATTTTCAGCGTGGGACTTTTAGAGTAAGAGGAGAAAATATTGAAATCTTTCCCTCACACTTAGAAGATAGAGCTTGGAAATTAAATTTAGATGAAGGAAAATTAGTTTCGATAAAAGAATTTGATCCTTTGACTGGAGAAAAAACTGAAGATTTGAATATAATTAAAGTTTACGCTAATAGTCATTACATTACACCTCGACCTACTGTAAACCAAGCAATCAAGCAAATTAGAGAAGAATTGATAGTTACAATAGATAGTTTTAGAAAAGAAAATAAATTACTTGAAGCTCAAAGAATTGAAGAAAGAACTAGATTTGATTTAGAAATGATTGAGGCTACAGGTTCT
>CBFHHD010000014.1:17929-24210 GCA_965655605.1 Candidatus Pelagibacteraceae bacterium
TGTTCTGGTATCGAAAATTACTCAAGATTCTTATCAGGCAGAAACAAAGGGGAGCCACCCCCAACTTTATTTGAATATTTACCTGATAACTCATTAGTATTCATTGATGAAAGTCATGTAACTGTTCCTCAATTAAACGGAATGTACAAAGGAGATTATACCAGAAAGAAAACTCTTTCTGAATTTGGTTTTCGATTACCGTCATGCATGGATAACCGTCCATTAAAATTTGAAGAATGGGATATGATGAGGCCTCAAACTGTTTTTGTATCAGCTACACCTGGTCCTTGGGAAATGGAACAAACAAAAGGTGTATTTGCTGAGCAAATTATTAGGCCTACAGGATTAACTGATCCTGACGTCGAAATTCGACCTGCAAAAAATCAGGTTGATGATTTATTAAATGAATGCCAAAAAATTATAAAAAAAGGTCAAAGAGTTTTGGCCACTACATTAACAAAAAAGATGGCAGAGGATTTAACTGAATACTTTGATGAGAATGGTCTTAAAGTTAGATATATGCATTCAGACATTGATACTTTGGAAAGAATAGAAATTATTAGAGATTTAAGGCTGGGTCACTTTGATGTTTTAGTTGGCATTAACCTTTTAAGAGAAGGATTGGATATACCAGAATGCTCACTTGTTGCGATTTTAGATGCTGATAAAGAGGGGTTTTTAAGGTCAGAAACGTCTCTTGTGCAGACTATTGGTAGAGCTGCGAGGAATATTGAGGGTAGAGTTATTTTATACGCAGATAAAAAAACAAAAAGTATAGTTAAAGCAATCGAAGAAACCGATCGAAGAAGAGCTAAACAAGAAGAGTATAATAAAAAAAATAATATTAGTGCAGTCTCAATAAAAAAGGAAATTGGTGATATTTTAGAAAATGTCTATGAAAAAGATTATCTTAATACTGATAAATTTACAAAACCGGGTCACAATTTAAAAAAACATATGAAAGCATTAAAAAAAGACATGCAAGGTGCTGCGGATAATTTAGAATTTGAACAAGCGGCAAAAATAAGAGATGAAATAAGAAAACTTGAACATTCTGACATGGGTCTTACAGTGAATTCTTTCACAAAAAGTTATAATGCTAAAAATGCAGGTAGATCTACGCAAGGTAGAGCTGGTACAAAGGCTGGTAAGAGATATCAAAAAAAATGAATATTTTAATTACTGGAGCTGGAAAGAGAATTGGTAAAGAAATTGCGATAAATTTTGCCAAACTAGGTGCAAATATTGTACTTCATTATAATAATTCAAAAACTGAAGCTAATAATACAAAAAAAGAAATCGATAAATATAGCAAGGCAATTTTAATTAAAGCTAATTTAGAAAATTCCAAATCAGTTAAAAAACTCTTTAGTGACGCTAAAAAGAAATTAGGAAAAATTAATCATTTAATAAATTGCGCTTCATTATTTGAAAATGATGATTTGTTAAAATTTAATGAAAAAAGTTGGAACAAACATATAAATATAAACGCAAAGGCTCCGGCAATTTTAATATCTAGTTTTGCTAACCAAAAATTTCAACCTAGAGACAACCCAACCATAACGAATATTTTAGATCAAAGAGTTTTTAAATTAACGCCTTATTTTTTTTCATATACAGTAAGTAAAATGATACTATTTAATTTAACAAAAACATCAGCTATGCGTTTAGCGCCTAAAATAAGAGTAAATGCCATAGCTCCTGGACCTGTTATTAAAAATTCAAGACAGTCTGCTAGTCATTTTAAAAAACAGTACCAAAATACGTTATTAAAAAAACAAGTTAATAAGAAAGAAATATTTAATGCGTGTAAACTTTTTATTGAAAACCGATCAATTACCGGCCAGTCTATAGCAGTTGATAGCGGTCAAAGTTTAAACTGGCAAACTAAAGATTTGATAAACGTTCATGAGTGAAAAAAAAATTATAAAAATCAATGATGAAATAAAGACTTCTGAAGAAGTTGTAATAATTAAAAATTTAAGCCTCAATGCTGTGTTTGGTTATTACAAACATGAAAAAGTAAGTGAACAAGAATTAATATTTAATTTAAAATTATTTATTAATGAAAATATTTATCAAGATAATAATTTAGATGAAATTTTAGACTATGATAAAATAATACAAATTATAAAAAATATACTCACAGAAGATATTAATTTTTTAGAAACACTTGCAGAAAAAATTACTAATAAAATTTTTGATAACAAAAGAGTCACAAAAATAAACTTAAGAATTGAAAAGCCTCAAGCGGTCAAGGAATGTGACAGTGTTGGCTATGAAATAACCAAATTTAGGGTTTAATCTAATGAATTCACTAGAGCTAGGTAAAGAGATTTTCAAAAATAAATCAAAGTTATGCTCTAATAGCCCAGGAGTTTACCAAGTCTTTGATGGCAAAAACAAAATTATTTATGTTGGTAAAGCTAAAAATCTACCAAAAAGATTATCAAATTATTCATCAAGTTCTACTCAACCTATAAGAACAGAAAGAATGATATCATCAGCTGATAGGATAGATACTATCAGCACTCTAAATGAATCTGAAGCTTTACTTCTAGAGGCTAACTTAATCAAAAAAAATAAACCGAGATACAATGTGTTACTTAAAGATGACAAATCTTTTCCTTACATTCAAATACGTTCCAGTCATAAGTTTCCACAAATAACAAAATTTAGAGGGAGGCATAATGACAAAGATATTTACTTTGGACCATTTGCCTCAATAGCTTCTGCTAACTGGACAATTAAAATGTTACAAAAAGTTTTCCAGTTAAGAGTTTGTGATGACAATACTTTTAAAGGAAGAGCTAGACCATGCATTTTGTATCAAATTAAAAGATGCTCCGGTCCATGCACTAATGAGATATCGGAAGATGAATATTCTAAAACAGTTGATGAATGTAGGGATTTCTTAAATGGAAAGTCTAGAGATATTCAAAAAAAAATGTCTCAACAAATGGACAAAGAAAGTAGAAGTCTAAATTTTGAAAAAGCTGCAATTTTAAGGGATAGGATTAAATCCTTAACTTACATCCAATCTTCACAAAATATTCAAAAAAATAATTTACAAAATGGCGATTTGGTTACTTCATTTAGAAAAGAAAATGTCACATGTATTGTTGTATTTTTTTATAGATCTAAACAAAACTGGGGTAGTCAATATTTTTATCCAAAACACGACTATGAAGATAGTGATGCACATATTTTAAAATCTTTCTTAATGCAATTTTATCAAAATAAAGAACCTCCAGCTGAAATTGTTCTAAATTTATCTCCTGAAAGTGAAAGCTTAATTAAAACTGCATTAGAAAAAAAATATAATAAAAAAATTTCTATTAAAGTTTTGCCAAAAAATTCTATGGTAAAAAATGCCGTCAAAAATGCTGAAGAACAACTTCAGTTAAAAATTTTATCTCAAGAAAAAAATAGTGATTTACTATCTTCTCTTGGTGAAAGATTTAAATTAAATTTTACTCCTTCATTAATTGAAGTTTACGACAATAGTCATAATCAGGGTGATAGTAATATAGGTGCCTTGATAGCTTTTGGTAAGGATGGATTTATTAAAAACAGATACAGAAAATTTAATATCAAAAATACTAAAATTAAATCAAATGATGATTATGGAATGATGTCAGAAGTCATTGAAAGAAGATTTTCTAAAATTCATAGCTTGTCAGACGAAAATGTCCCAGATCTGTTGCTGATTGATGGGGGTAAAGGCCAATATTCTATTGTTAGAAACAAATTAAATGATCTTGGATTTCATCAACTTAAAATAATAGCGATATCAAAGGGCAAAGAGCGTAACAAAGGTAATGAAAAGTTTATTACGGAAGAGGGAGTTATAGAGCTAAAAAGTAATGATCCGGTTCTTTTTTTAACACAAAGAATACGGGATGAAGCACATAGATTTGCAATTACTACCCATAGAAAGAAAAAAAGTAAAAATATGTTTAGATCACCACTTGAAGAAATTGATGGTATTGGGACAAAAAGAAAAAAAGCTCTATTGAGCCATTTTGGATCAGCTAAAGCAATTGAGGGAGCTAGTTTAGATGATATTAAATCGGTTGATGGAATCAATGACAGTTCTGCAGAAAAAGTTTATAATTTTTTTCATAAAAAGAAAAATATCCTTTAATGCTTAAAATACCAAATATACTCACAATTGGACGAATTATACTTGTCCCATTTCTAGTTGTAGTTTTTTATATACCTGGATCTCTGAGCGACTGGTTAGCTTGTGGTATATTTATACTTGCAAGCTTTACTGATTTTGCAGACGGTTTTTTGGCACGTCTTTTAAAACAACAATCTCGTCTTGGGGAAATGTTGGATCCAATTGCAGATAAGATTATCGTTGTAACAGCTCTTATACTTTTGGTTAAAAGCAATGTGATTATTGGCCTAGATGTAATTGCAGCAATTATTATTTTATGCCGTGAAATTCTTGTTTCTGGTTTAAGAGAATACCTTGCAAAGTTTAAACTTAATATGCCCGTGTCTCAACTTGCAAAAGTTAAAACTTTTTTCCAAATGTTTTCAATATCAATATTATTGGCTGGCAACTCAGGGGATAAACTTTTATTTGATTATGGCCTTGAAATAGGTTTGGTTTTGCTTTGGATCTCAGCAGTGTTAACGGTTTATACAGGTTATGATTATGTCAAAAAAGGCATCGACCATGCCTTGGATTAATTATTAGGTTCTGTTTACTATTTCTAAGTATCTGTCGAATAGTTCGCCAATTGTTGGGGTAACCTTAAATTTACAGTCCCCTATTTGAGAAACTGGAGTAACCTCTGCAGCTGTACCTGTTAAAAAACATGCATCAAAGTTATTCAATTCATCTAATTTCATTTTTCTCTCAATAATATTAAAGCCTTTATCTTTCGCAATTTCTATAATTGTCCTTCTTGTTATGCCATCTAAAAAACAATCAGGAATTGGAGTGTGAATTTCTTTTTTATTTTCATCTATAAAAAAAACATTTGCTCCAGTTGCCTCAGCTACGTATCCATCACTATCCAACATCATCGAGTCATTAAACCCATCTTTTTCAGCCTCATGTTTCGATAATGTATTAATCATATATAAGCCTGCAGCTTTCGTATCCCACGGTATAGTATCTGGGGCTGGTTTTTTCCACTTTGAAATATTTAATGTTATTCCGTTTTCCTTGATCTTAGGATCAAAATAAGATCCCCATTCCCAAGTAGCAATTGCAAAGTGTATGGTATTTTTTTGAGCAGAAATTGCCATCATCTCACTACCTCTCCAAGCAACTGGCCTAACATAGCCGTTTTTTACATTTTGAATTTTTATAATTTCATTACATGCCCTGTCTATTTGATCGGCATTATAAGGTATTTCAAAACCCATTCTTTTTGCAGAATAAATCAACCTATCAGTGTGTTCTCTCAGTTTAAATATTTCACTGTTATAAACTCTTTCACCCTCAAAAACACAGCTTCCATAATGAAGTCCATGAGTTAATACGTGAAGTTTGGCATCAGCCCAGTCAATGATGTTGCCATCAAACCAAATCTTACCATTTCTTTTATCGTACGGGATAGGTTCCATTTTTGAAAATTGAATAGAAATTATATTTTAATATTATATAAGTCAATAAAACTGACATGTTTTTATGTTGCAAAATTTTCTATATTTAAAAGAAAAAAATTTAAAAGATGTAATCGAACTTTTGCTAAGGGGCTATACCTCTTCTTTCTCAGATGCTGAACAAACTTTAAAAAGAAATTCGTTAGGGAAAGCTCATCATAGACTAATGGTGCTTATTGATAATAACCCTGGCATAAAAGTTACTGAGATTTTAAATATATTAAAAATTACGAAACAAAGTTTAAACCGGGTTATTCAAGATTTATTAAAAAAAAAATTAATTACTCAAAAAAAAGCTAAGAAAGACGGTAGAGAAAAAGAAATATTCCTATCTGAGGAGGGCGAAACATTTTGCAATACTTTATTTAATTCACAAAAAACTAGGGTTTTAAATGCTTTCAAAAAATCCTCACCAGATGAAGTGATTTACTTTAAAAACGTGTTAAAGAGAATTATTGGATGAGTGAAGATAAAAAACATATTTTAATTGTTGATGATGAAGAGGGTATTAGAGAACCTCTCAAAGAATATCTTGAGAGCAAGGACTTTTTTGTATCGACTGCGAAAGATTCAGAAGATGCAAAAAATAAAATAAAAATTTTAGAATTTGATCTATTAATTATAGACATTATGATGCCCGGTCAAAGTGGTTT
>CBFHHD010000015.1:0-23318 GCA_965655605.1 Candidatus Pelagibacteraceae bacterium
TTTTCATAAAGTTTAATTGAATTTATAGGATGACAAATATTTTCTAAATTTTTAATCTTTAAATCTATTAAAAAACTATAAGTATCATGGGATAAAGAGATTGAGGCAGCAGATTTGGATTTATTGATATTTTTCTTACCAACTAATTCCACGGGATAATCTAGCTTCGATAGGGCAACTGCTATCAATTTACCTGTCAAACCGTCACCAATTATACCAATTTTCTGTAAATTATTTTTATCCATTTTTATCAATCATATAAAAAATGTTAAAAAGTAACAAAGGTTGATTCGTTAAAATTTAAATATGATACAAAAAATACTGGGTTTTCTTAAGATGCGATTAATAGAAACTTCTGGGTTAATTATTTTAATCCTATCGATATTTTACCTATATTCAGTTATTACATACTCTCCAGAAAACATAACATTGGTTACTCCGGGAAAAACTGATGAGTTTTTTTTAAACAACTATACTTATTACTTATCTGATTTTCTGCTTCAAGCTTTTGGCTTAACTTGCTTTCTTATTTTTGCCAACCTTTTTACATGGAGCTGGTTCATTATTTTAAAGAAAAATGTTTCTAACTTAAGTTTTAAACTTTTTTTCATCATCATATATTTGTGTTTAATATCATTGGCTGCAAAAATACTGCATGATCAAAGTTTTTGGTTACCCGATAATGGCAATGGCGGTTTTCTAGGAGCATACCTTATTAAAATGTTGCCACTCTCTGTTTATAATTTTAATGAATTGATAGCTATCGTGTGTCTGGCAATTGGGACTATATTTTTTATTTTTAGTCTAGGTTTAAATTTTAAAGAATGGATACAAGTTATTAAAAATTTGAGTAAGGCTTTTTATTCTCCTGTTATATTACTAAAAGTAATTTTTGGTAAAGTTGGCACCATTGAAAAACCTAAAGTAAGGGTAGAAGAATTTGAGGAGATTGTTCCAGTTGTTAACAAAGGGTTCCAGCCAAAGTCAATGGAAACACAAGGATCGTTAAAATTTAATGATGATACCACATTCACATCTGATACTTACAAATTACCACCTACAAGCTATCTAAATACAATTCCTAAAAGCAAAGGTTCAGATGGCATAACAAATGCACACGAAGAATTATCAAAATTTCTAGAAGCTACATTGTTAGATTTTGGTATCATGGGTAAAATTAAAAAAGTAAGCCCTGGACCTGTTGTTACTTTGTATGAATTTGAACCGGCAGCTGGTATCAAAACTTCTAAAATTGTAAATCTTACAGACGATATAGCAAGAAGCACCAGTTCAATATCAACTCGTATTGCGCCCGTTCCAGGTAAAAATACAATTGGTATAGAAATTCCTAACAAAGAAATTGATGCTGTAAGTTACAGAGAGATTATAGAAAGCAAAGAATTTTTAAAAAAAGATATCAATATTCCAATTACGCTTGGAAAAACGATAGCTGGTTATCCTATCGTTGGTGATTTAGTATCAATGCCTCATTTATTAATTGCTGGAACGACAGGTTCGGGAAAATCAGTTTGTATTAACTCACTAATTTTATCAATTCTCTATAGACATACACCAGATACATGTAAGTTAATTTTAATAGATCCGAAAATGCTTGAGCTTTCTGTTTATCAAGGAATACCTCATTTGCTTTCTCCTGTAATTACAGAACCAAAAAAAGCAACCTCTGCTCTTAGATGGACTGTTCAAGAGATGGAGGGCAGGTACCGTCAAATGACCGAGGAAGGTGTTAGAAATATTTCAGGCTACAATGAAAAAGCAATAAAGATGGGTAAAAAAGTAATTCCTTATATCGTGGTTGTAGTAGATGAAATGGCCGATCTTATGATGGTTTCAGGTAAACAAGTTGAAAACTACATTCAAAGATTGGCTCAGATGGCTAGAGCTGCCGGTATACATATTATCATGGCTACTCAAAGACCAAGTGTCGATGTAATTACTGGAACTATTAAAGCTAACTTTCCTACCAGAATATCATTTCAAGTAACGTCCAAAATAGATAGTCGAACTATCTTGGGCGAACAAGGTGCCGAACAATTATTAGGCAAAGGAGATATGCTATTTATGTCTTCTGCTAGTCGAATGATAAGAATACACGGTCCTTTTGTATCAGATGAAGAAATTGAAAAAGTGAGTACATTTCTAAGATCACAAGGGTCGCCTACATACATTGATGACATTACCAAAGTAGAGGACGGTGATGGGTTGGGGGATGTGGCCGGGGGAGCATCTGATAAGGATGCACTGTTTAATGAAGCTGTCAGTTTAATTAAAAATGAAGGAAAAGCATCTACAAGTTTTTTACAGAGAAAACTACAAATTGGATATAACCGAGCTGCAAGAATAATTGATCAGATGGAAGAGGCAAAAATAATTAGTCCCGCCAATCATACAGGTAAGCGTGAAATTTTATCTTAATGTATAAAATAAAAATAATTTTATTATCATTATTTTTTTTTTCACATACAGCATTTGCTGATTTTAAAAATGAAGTTATAACAAAACTTCAATCTATAAATTCCTTAGAATTTAATTTCCAACAAGAAACAGAGGGTGAAGTAGAGCGGGGGAAATGTTTTATGCAATTTCCAGGAAAAATGAAATGCATATACCAAAGTGAAGATGGTAAGGAGATATTAGTCGCAAAAAATCAGATGTATATTATTAAAAAGAAGTTTGAAAGAGCCTATAGGTATCCTATAAAAAATACTCAATTTTCCATTTTACTAGACAAAATAGAACTAGCTAAAAATATTAATAAAATTGAAAATTACCAAACATCTGACTCGGGAGTGGTTTTTAATATAAACACTGAAAATGGTATTTCAGTAAAAATATTTTTTGATAAAAATAGTAAAATCCTTAAAGGTTGGGAGACAATTAGTATTAATCAGACAAAATCAAAGTTTAAAATAATAGAGCCAGCAATAAATACTAAGTTTAGTGAAAAATTTTCTGTGCCGTCTTATGGAAATTTTTAAATCGTAACTTTTTCTTTTTTAAAAATATTCATTCCTCTTGCTATATAATTTCTTAAAGCATTTGGATGGTCTAATGTACAAGTGTGGACCCAAACTCTAGTTGGTTGATGGCTCCAGCTTTTTCGCAAAGCATGAGTTAATAAATAACCACCAATTTTTTTTCCATAATATTCTCTAAAAATTCCCATATAGGTAATTTCAACTTCTTTTTTTTCATCATGATGTAAATACTCATAAAACCCAACTGAGTCTTCGCCTTTTTTAGCTACAAAAAATTTTAATTTTTTTTGACTTAAATAGTCGCTCCATTGTTCCAATGACCAAGCCAACCTATCTTTCCAATGATACCCTTCACCAATTTTTTGATATAAAAATTTACAATATTGAGGATCAGTTGTGTCGTTTTCTTCAACTGTGACTCCAGCTAGTCCACACTCCAATGGATTTAAATCATCCATAGAGTGCATATCTAAAAAGTATCTTTGAATGTTCATTTAAATCTAAGCTCCTTTGTATGCAAAAGGCCATACCTTTTTAGCACCTTCGGGAACTAATTTTCCAGTTTTTGTTTTATAACCTATTAATGTTTTTTTTTGTTTAGATTTTAATTTTTTTATTCCTTTATTGTCAAAAGGAGGCTCTGTCCTAAAAAAACTTATTGGATCCATCCAATAACCATCTTCTACCAAAAAACCTCTTTTAAAAAAACTCCAGTTAGGAGATTTGGAGTAAAAAGCTGCAAAATGTAATGCAGGCCTTCTTATTTTTTTGCCTTTTTTTCCCGAATTTCCGTTTGGACCTAAAACTTCTCCAACTTTTACTTTTTGACCTATTTTTAAATCTAAAGGCCATTTATTAAAATGAGTGTACTGAGTATAAATATAATAGGGCGTGTTACTTTCATTAGGCGTATGTCTTAAAACAACCTCAACACCTTTTCTGCTTTTCAAATTTTCAAACAGCCCAACAACTGTTCCATTAGCCATTGCTAAAACTGGCTCATTAAACGGCATCGGCAAGTCCCTTCCCTTGTGATAAGCAGGCCGACCTTCTCTTTTGTAAGAATAATTGATTGCCCAACAATCATCACAAACTACTAACTTTTTATTATCGTGAAATTTTGCTTTTAATCCTGTTTTAAACATACCGCGTCTTTTTTGGATTTTTGTATCTTCACTAATTGGTGGCCCCGGTATTATTCCTGCCATTTTATAGATATCTAAGGAAATTGTATTTGGTTGAACAAAGCCGTCTAGTTTTTGATACTCTGCTGACTCTATTATTAAATTAGGATAAATACTTTCAATAAAATATTTTCTTCTTTTTTGACCTTTATTTTTTTTTTTACCTTTATTTTTTTTATGAGACTTTGCTAAACTTGGAAAAGCTGAGAGGAAAACAAAAGATGAGGCGTTTAAAATTATTTTTAAAAAATCTCTTTTATTCATCTCATTCCTTTCTTAGACCTCTCAATCCCATCGGTTCTCCACCCATTATGTGATAGTGAAAATGTGGAACTTCTTGACTGCCATCTGGCCCAGTATTTGCAATTAACCTAAAGCCATTCCCACCTTCATCTATTGATACTTTTTTAATTTTGCACACTTCTGCTACCGCTTGCATGAGAGATGCTATCTCATCCTTAGATGCATTTTTGGAAAAATCATCAACATCTACGTAGGGATTTTTAGGAATTACGAGTACATGTACTTTTGCTTGAGGACTAATGTCATTAAAAGCTAAAGAGTGTTCATTTTCAAATACTTTATCACATGGAATTTCATTTCTTAAGATTTTTGCAAATATATTATTATTGTCGTAACTCATTTTTGTCTATTAGCCTTCTCAACAAGACCAGACACCCCTTGTCTTTTTTTTAGTTCATTCATAACGTCTTCAACTTTCACATCATTCGCCTCCAACAAAACAAGTATATGATAAATAGCATCTGCCGCTTCGTGAGCTTGATTTGATTTATCATTTAAGGCATCGATGAGTTCTTTGATTTCTTCCATCACTTTTTCACGACACAATGAAGGGTTATCTAGTAATTTTTTTGTATAAGATTCGTGAGTAGAGGATTTTTTTCTCTCTCTTATTGTAGCAATAAGCTCTTCTAAGACTTCGAACATCCTATATTCTTACAGGAACATTCTGATTTTTTAAATACTCTTTTGCATCCTTAATAGAGTATTCACCAAAGTGAAATATAGAAGCCGCCAAAACTGCGCTAGCACCACCTTCTACAATACCTTGTTTTAAATGATCTAAGCTACCAACTCCACCTGATGCAATTACAGGAATATTTAAATGAGTTGATATAATATTTGTTAATTCAATATCATATCCCTCTTTAGTTCCATCACGATCCATTGATGTTAACAAAATTTCTCCAGCTCCATTCTTTTCAGCTAATTTAGCAAACTCAACAGCGTCTAATGAAGTTGGCTCTCTTCCACCATGAGTGTAAACCGTCCATTTATTTGGTGCAGTTTTTTTTGCATCAATTGCAACAACAATACATTGAGAACCAAATTTATTAGCGCTTTCTTTTATAAGTTCAGGGTTTTTTATAGCAGCTGTATTCATTGAGACCTTATCAGCACCAGCTAATAAAAGCTTTCTAATGTCTTGTACTGACCTTACACCCCCACCAACAGTAAGAGGTACAAAACAACACTCGGCTGTCTTCTGCACAGTATTTAATAGAATATCTCTTTTATCACTAGACGCTGTAATATCTAAAAAACAAATCTCATCAGCGCCATTTTGATTATAAACAGAGGCTTGTTCTACAGGATCCCCTGCATCAATTAAATCAACAAAATTTATTCCCTTAACAACTCTGCCATCTTTAACATCCAAACACGGTATGACTCTTTTTTTAAGCATTTAATTTTACCAATTCTTTTAAATCTATTAAGCCATCGTAAATAGCTTTTCCAACAACAACGCCTGAAATTTTTTTTTGAACCTTAATATTTTTAATATCTTCTAAGCCAGAAACCCCGCCAGAAGCAATCACAGGTATAGATGAGTTTTCAGCCATTCTCAGTGTATCTTCAATGTTTATTCCCTGTTTCATCCCATCTTTATTTATATCAGTAAATATGATGCTTCTAATTGGGAGATTTTTAATATTTTCTAAAAAATCAAAACAAGAAAGTTTTGTTTGATCAGTCCACCCTTTAAGTGCAATCATTTTATCTCTAACATCCAATCCAACAGAAATTTGATTTTTAAATTTTTGTGCAACGTTGTTTAAAAGATCAGGATCTTTAACAGCAGCTGTACCCATCACTACATTTTCAACTCCTAAATCAATCACCTCTTGAACGGTATCAATAGATCTTAAGCCACCTCCTACTTGAACTCTTAATCCCGTATTTTGCAGTATGTCTTTTATTGTATTTAGATTTGATTTATCTTGGTGAATAGTTCTATCTAGATCAACAACATGTAAATATTCAAAGCCAATGTCTTCAAAAACTTTAGCTTGTTCTACTGGAGATCTGGAGTAAACAGTTTGTTGATTAAAATCTCCCTTTGTCAGCCTTACACATTTTCCATCTTGTAGATCTATAGCTGGATAAATAATCATTAAAGTCTAATAAAATTTTCTAATATTTTTATACCATTTTCTTGACTTTTTTCAGGATGAAATTGTGTTCCAAAAATATTATTTTTTTCAACAACAGCGTCTACTCTTTCTGAATAGTTTGTTGTAGCTGAGACGTTATCACGGTCTGTAACATCAAACCTGTAACTATGAACAAAATAGAAATGGCTTTGATTTTCCACTTCATTCAATAGTCTTGATTTTGGATTAATCTCAATATTATTCCATCCCATGTGAGGTAATTTAAAAGAGTTATCTGATATTTGAATTTTTTTTACATCTCCTTTGATCCATCCAAATCCTTTGCTGCCACCGTCTTCTTCACCAAAGTTTGAAAAGAGCTGCATTCCTACACAAATCCCAAGAATAGGTTTTTGCTTATTAAGAACTGCCTCGTTTAAACCATCTAACATACCATCAATTGATGATAATGAATTATAACATTGTTTAAATGAACCTTGTCCAGGTAAAATAATTTTATCAAAACTTTTTAAGTTCTCATTTGAATTTAATATTTGAATATCTAAATTTAAATTTGCTCTTTTTGATGCAAATTCTACAGCCTTAAAAACAGATTTTAAATTACCAGACTCAAAGTCGATAATTGCAATCTTCATCAAATTTTAAATAGTACCTTTTGTAGATGGAATTATATCTTGCGCTCTTGGATCAACTTGTACTGCATCCCGTAATGCTCGGGCTAATCCTTTGTAACAAGACTCGATTATGTGGTGGGAATTTTCACCATAGATATTTTCAACGTGCAAAGTTATTCCAGCACTTTGCGAAAAAGCATGGTACCATTCTTTAAATAACTCGGTATCCATTTCACCTAATTTCTCTACAGATAATTTTACATTCCAAACTAAATAGGGTCTATTTGAGATATCAAGCGATACACGACTTAACGTTTCATCCATTGGGATGGTTACACTTGCATATCGCTTAATGCCTTTTTTATCACCCAGAGCCTCTTTCAAAGCTTCTCCAAATGCAATGCCGCTGTCTTCAGTTGTGTGGTGTAGGTCAATATGCAGATCACCCTTTGCCTTAAGGTCAATATCAATGAGAGAGTGTTTGGCAATTTGCTCCATCATATGATCTAAAAAACCTATTCCTGTACTGATATTAGATTGTCCAGTTCCATCTAAATTAACATTCACATTAATTGATGTTTCTTTGGTCTTCCTATTAATTGATCCTTTTCTCATACTTTTTTTTTATAACATTCGCGTTTAAATTAATACCTTGAAGATATAAAATTAATAACCACATAATCTCTAAATGAAGCAAAATAATGATAATTTAGATTGGCACGGAACTACAATTGTCCTAGTACGCAAAGGAAATGAAGTTGTAGTTGCTGGTGATGGACAGGTTAGCATTGGTAACACTGTCATGAAAAGCACAGCCAAGAAAGTTAGAAAAATTGAAAAAAGGGATGTGATTGCAGGATTTGCTGGTTCGACTGCGGATGCATTTACCTTATTTGAAAGATTAGAGTCAAAGTTAGAAAAGCATGGCGGACAATTAACTAGAGCAGCTGTGGAATTGGCTAAGGACTGGAGATCAGATAAATATTTAAGAAGATTAGAAGCATTAATGGCTGTTGCAGATAAAGAGAATAGTTTTATCATCAGTGGTAATGGAGATGTTCTAGAACCAGAACACGGAGTTATCGCCATTGGTTCGGGCGGTAATTACGCTCTAGCAGCGGCAAGAGCAATGATAGATACCGATAAAACTGCTGAAGAAATTGCAAAAAAATCAGTCGAGATTGCAGCTGACATATGTGTATTTACAAATAATAATATTACAATCGAGAAACTGTAGTGAAAGAAAATCAAAAAATTGTTTCTTTCTCACCTAGAGAAATTGTTTCTGAGTTAGATCGCTTTGTTATAGGACAGGCTGAAGCCAAGAGAGCTGTGGCGATTGCATTAAGAAATAGATGGCGAAGACAAGAACTTCCAGATGAGATTAAGGAAGAAGTTTTGCCAAAGAATATTTTAATGATTGGGCCAACTGGGGTCGGAAAAACTGAAATCTCGAGACGTTTATCTAAACTTGCTGAGGCACCTTTTATTAAAGTTGAAGCAACAAAATTTACAGAGGTTGGTTATGTTGGAAAAGATGTTGAGCAAATTATTAGAGACTTAATTGAAATATCAATCTCCATTGTAAAAGAAAGAAAAAAGAAAGAAGTTTTGGCAAAATCTCAGCTCTCCGCTGAAGATAGAGTTCTTGAAATTCTTGTTGGAAAAAATGCGAGTGCAGCAACAAAAGAAAGTTACAGAAAGAGATTAAGAGCGGGTGATCTTGATAATAATGAAATTGAAATTATGGTTCAAGATAGTCCTCAAATGCCATCTTTTGATATTCCAGGAATGCAAGGAAATGTAGGCATGGTCAGCATTGGAGATATTTTTGGAAAAGGGATGACCAAAAAAAAGAAAAAGAAAATGACTGTAAAAGAGTCTTATGAATATTTAATTCAAGAAGAGTCGGATAAATTGATGGACGATGATCAAGTTCTTAAAGAAGCTAAATTTTCTGCTGAAAATAACGGAATTGTTTTTTTAGATGAAATTGACAAAGTATCTGCAAGATCTGATGGAAGAAGTGGAGGGGATGTATCAAGAGAAGGGGTGCAAAGAGATTTGTTACCTTTAATTGAAGGAACGACTGTAAATACAAAGCACGGCCCAATTAAAACAGATCACATCTTGTTTATAGCATCTGGAGCTTTTCAATTAGCTAAGCCATCAGACTTACTTCCCGAGCTACAAGGAAGATTGCCAATAAGAGTTGAGCTAAATGCACTTACAAAAAATGATTTCATCAAAATTTTAAAAGAACCAGATAACAGTTTAATTAAACAATACATTGCTCTCTTAAATACAGAAAATGTAACACTTAATTTTACAGATGATGCCATTGATGCAATTGCAGAAATTTCAACTCACATAAATTCTACAATTGAAAATATTGGTGCAAGACGTCTACACACAATACTGGAGAGAATACTTGACGACATAAGTTTTAATGCGCCTGATAAGACTGGTGAAACAGTAACAATAGACAAAGCTTATGTAGATAAACATTTAGGTGATATCGCCCAAGATAAAGATTTATCTAAGTTTATTTTATAGTTTTTTCAAAAAGACAATCATTGAACCCTCTCCACCTAATTTTTCAGGACTTTGTTCAATTGATATAATTTTATCAGAAAAATTATTCATTAAATAATCAGGAACTGCATACCTTAAGAGACTTAAGTCCTTGGAGGCATATGGGTCAGCTTCTTTATTTGAATGCAAACCTTTTCCAGTAATAAATAAAATTTTTCTTAATTTTTTCTCAAGTGCCTCTTCCACAATTCGGTGAACCTCGTCTAATGCCTCGTGAATTTTGTAGCCATGTAAATCTTTCCTAATATCAAATAACTTATCGTTACTTTTTTCTATAGCTGCATTATCGTAAGGAGCATCTTTATTATCAATGCTATTTATATTTTCTATGAAAGAGTTCCAGTCTTTGAGGTCTTGATCTGTGGGCTTAGTGCTTGGTTTCTTCTTCACTTGATAACTCTGTTAAATACCAAGTTGGGTTATTGTTTTTTAAATCTTTTTCAAACACCCATACATCTGTTACTGTTTTAGTTTGTTGAGGGTCACCTTCAATCACTTCACCTTTTTCATTCTTCAAGCAATTAACTACTTCACTAATAAATTTTGTTTTAACTTTATAGAATGTGCCTTGGCTATTGATATCTAAAATCTTTGTTTCTTTAATTCCAATAAAAGTCATTTCTGAAGTAATTTTTTTATCAGTTCTTTCTTTTAAAATACCTTCAAAACTTTTAAACAAATCTTTAGTTAATAGAGATTTTAATAATTTCTTATCACCTTGGGCAAAAGCGTTAATAATCATTTCATATGCAGCCTCTGCACCTTTAGAGAATTCTTTTTCATCAAATTTTGTTGGATCAGTTTTTACATCTTGAACTTTTCCAGATTTAACAAACTCTTCATTGGATTGGGTTTGTGTGAACCTGGCCTTCATAGGCATATTATCAGCACCTTTTCCTAAAGTGCTTCTTAATCTTAAAAGTATAAAACCCGCCATTATTGCAAGCAATATTATGTCTATATATCCAAAGTTTTCGCTCATTCTTGTAATTTCCTAAAAAGTAATTATTTCAATATTGTATGCAATTATCAATACTATTCTTGATTTTTATTCCTTTAATCGAAATTTACTTCATGATTAAGATAGGTGCTACTATCGGAGCTTTCAATACCATATTAGCAACTTTATTTACCGCAATCGCAGGGTTATATTTTGTTAAACTTCAAGGAATCTCGACTGTTTACTCAGCAATTAATAGTATGAGAGGAAATCAAGCTCCTTTAAGAGAAATGCTAGGGGGCTTTTGTCTAATTATTGCAGCTATATGTTTAATCATTCCTGGATTTGCCACAGATACTTTGGGGGGATTATTAGTAATTCCATTTACAAGAAATTTGATTTTAAAGTTCTTTGTTAATAATAAAAATTTTAATAATACTAAAAGAAATGATAATACCATCGAAATTGAGGCGGAAGAAATAGATGAGCGAGACAGAAGACAATAAAAAATACGAGATTGTAGCAAAATATATAAAAGATATTTCTTTTGAAATACCAACGCCCGATAGTTTTGTCGACGCCGCTCAAAACCTTGGGGCCTATACAACTAAATTAGATTTACAAAGCAACCCTTACAAGAAAAATTTAGTAGAGCTTAACTGTAAATTTCAAATGGAAGCCACAGATGAAATTAAAGATAAAATACATGCGGAAGTTTGTATAGCAATTTTATTTAAGCTAACGGATATGAAAATGTCAGCTGAAGAGATAAAAAAAACTGTTTTAATTCAAATCCCATCTGAAAATTTTGATTACATTAAAGATATCATTACAACATTATTCCAAAAAACTGGTTTCAAGAATTTTAATTTTAATAAAAAAGTAGATTTCGAAGCCTTATATAATCAGCAATTTGCTAATTAATCAGTGAAGATTTAGGTAGCTCTTTTTTAAGAAATGCCTGATGAGCCTTTTTTTCTTCGTCAGTAATTTGTACAACTATCTGCTTTCTGTTTTTTATTCGCTCAATGTTTTTAACATCCTCAACTACTTCACTTTCATTTCCAAACTCCAATGTCGGTTCTTTCTTTTCTAAAAGCTCAACGTAAACTTTTGCCAAGAGTTCACAATCAAGAAGTGCAGAGTGTTTTTGTCTTCTTGAGTTATCAATTTTAAACCTTTTGCATAACGCATCTAAACTATTTTGTGCGCCTGGGAATTTTTCACGAGCGATGTTAAGTGTATCAACGACAACATCATTAGAAATTTTTTCTAAATTAACTTCTTTCAGTTCTTTATTTAAAAACGCTAGATCAAATTCTGCATTATGGATAACAAGCTTTTTGTTTTCTATAAAATTTACAAAATCTTTAGCAATCTCATCAAACTTAGGTTTGTCAGATAAAAATTCTTTCGAAATACCATGTGTATCATACGCACCTTGTGAAATTTCAGTTTCTGGATTTAAAAAAACATGAAATTTATTACCCGTAGGAATATAGTCTTCTATTTCGATACAAGCAATCTCGATAACCTTATCCGTTACGGAAGAAAGGCCTGTTGTTTCTGTATCTAATAATATTTCTTTCATATCAAAATTTGATTGATTAAAAATTTAGCTTCTTTTTTTAATCTTGCACTATTAAAATCATTTTTAACCACAAAATCTGCAGTGTTTCTTTTAATTTTTGGGTCTAATTGAATAGATTTAAATAATTTATAAATTTTTAAGTCAAAATTTTTTCTTTTTTTTAAATTTTGCATAATTTTGTTAGATCCAGCATCTACAAAAATTAAAATGTCTGTTTTTAATTGTAATTTATTTTCTATGAAAAGCGGAATGTCTAGTATCACTGCTTTTTTTTTTATATTTTTTTTTATGAAAACGTTCATTTCTTTGCGAACCAAAGGATGGATGATTTTATTTAATTTAGATAAGTTTCTAGAGTTTGCCTTTATCACATGAATTAGTTCTATTTTTTTTATAGGAAAACTATGTATCAATTTAGGAAACGCCTTTTTTAATTTTGTGAAAATTGTTTTATTATTTTTGTACAAATTGGCTACTGCTTGATCTGCATTAAAAACTGGGTATCCAAAAGCCTTTGCTAGAAAAGATTTCCCAGAGCCTATATCACCTAAAACTGCAATTCTAATCATTAAGTAAATTGATCTCCGTATTGGTTACTGAAGGCTCTAGACCTGTCCAAATTTTAAATGATGCTTGGGCTTGGTAAATGAACATCATTTTTCCGTTAGAAATCATGTTTTGATTATTTTCTGCGTCTAATAAGAATTTAGTTTTTTCAGGTGAATATATCACATCATAAAAAAGTTTATTTTTAACATCGGAAAAGTCTAAATCTAAACTATCATTTTCATTTAAACCCACGCTTGTCGTGTTCAAATAAATATCCGCTTGTTTAATTTCACCCCAATTAATGACATTAATATTATCAAATAAGTTTTTGAGGTTATCGGCTTTTTCTCTAGTTCTATTTGTTATATAAAAATTGCTTATACCCAAGTTCTTTAAAGCTTGAATTGCAGATGGTGATACCCCGCCAGCACCAATAATAAATACTGTTTTTTTTGTAAAAGAAAAATCAATTAATTGTAAAGATTTTTCAATTCCGTAAACATCGGTGTTGTCACCAACTATCTGATTATTTTGAATTGAAAGTGTGTTTACAGACTGAGTTTTTTGGGCTGTTTCTGAAACCTGATCGACATATTTTAGTATTTCATTTTTGAATGGAACCGTAACATTCGCTCCATTAATTTCTCCGTCTCTAAGTTGTTGAACAAATTCTTTTAAGTTTTCTTTTAAAAGTAGTTTTTTTTCATAAGCACAATCTAGATTGTTCTTTGAAATCCAATGATTATGTAAAATTGGTGATTTAGAGTGAGCAATAGGGTTACCAATAACACAAAGTTTTTTCATGACAATTGGTCTAGATATGGTTTTAATTGTTTCATGGGCAGCCCCATAATTGAATATTCATCACCTTTAATTTCTTTAAAAAGTTTCTTCCCACCTTCTTCTATTTGATACACACCATATTGTTTCAGTTTATCCATCTCATTTGTTTTTAAATATTCTTCTATTTCACCTTTATTAAACGCTTTCATAGTTAAAGAGTTGGTTTCGTGAAAATTTGAAATCATACTACCAGTTCTTGAAACACAAACGGCAGAATGTAAATAGTGGGTTTTGTTGTTTAGCCTAAGCATTGTTTGCCTAGCTTCATCAATATTTTTAGGCTTATCAATATTTTCACCTTCTAAATCCAAAACTTGATCTGCGCCAATTACAACCATATTAGGAAATTTGTTGCTTATTCTGTTAGCTTTAAGTTCAGCTAAATTTTTCGCAATTTGTAAACAAGAAGCGCCACTTGATTTTAATGACAGTTTAATTTCATCTTCATCTACTCCACTGCTGTATTGTTCAACGCTATATCCGTGATCTTTCAGTATTTTTAACCTAATGTTACTCTTTGAAGCTAAAATAAGATTTTTAATCATTTAATTTTTTCTTCTCAATTTCGTAAATCTTAATAATAGAGGCTGCGCTTTCTTCTACAGATTTTCTGGTTACGTCAATTACTGGAATTTTATTGCTTGTGAACATTTTTCTAGATTCATTTATTTCTTCTTCAATTGAATCAGTATCAATGTATGTTGATGATTGTTTATCATTAAGAATATTTATTCTTGTTTTTCTTACGTCAAACAATCTTTTTGGATCAATCACCAAGCCAATTTTAACGGCGGAAGAATTAAATATTTCTTGTGGTAATTTTTGATGTAATACCAGGGGTATATTTGCAACTTTATAGCCACGCTCACTTAAATATATAGATGTTGGTGTTTTGCTGGTCCTACTCACTCCAAAGATTATTATATCAGCATCAACTGCAGTTTCTAATCTTTGTCCATCATCGTGTTGTAAAGTGAACTGCATGGCTTCAATTTTGTGATAATATTCTGTGTTAAGTTCATGTTGCCCGCTTGGTTTAAGGGTTGGTTTTTGATTAAAAATTATTTCAAATTTGGGAAGTAAGTGATCTAAAAGTCCAAAGCAGGGTATGTTATGAGTTTTACATTCGTTAGTAATATAATTGGTCGTTTGCTTTTCTACTAACGTATATAAAATGATTGGGTTTTTAGTTTTTTTACAAGCTTCAATTAAAGTGGCAGATTGCGTAGCTGTTCTCATGAAAGCAAAGTGGTGAATATTATAATCATTATCTGGAAACTGAGCCTTCAATGCTAAAAATATTCTATCTAGTGTCTCACCAGTTGAATCTGAAACTAAAAAAAAATCAAATTTTTTGTTCATAATTATGTTAGTATTTTTTTTATAACTTTTTTATATCAAGCGTTATAATTCTTTTTTAAACTTATTAGAGTTTTATTTTCAACTCGCTGATTTTTAATAAATTTACAGTTTTAATACATGTAATAAAATACCGTTTAAAACACTATAAAATCTAGATTAATTAAGAAATTACTGTTCACTAAAAGTGTATAAAATCTTATTAAGTAATATCCCCGTTATTAACGCTTTCTAATACTACTACTTACTAATATACATATATTATATTATTATTAATTAATAATTGTTCTTAACGTTAAACTTGATTTTCATTTCTAAATCTATTATATACTTGTTTCACTTCAATAAGAACTTCTCAAAATGAACTTACAAGAACTCAAAGATAAATCTCCTGCTGACTTGATATCAGATGCTGAAAAATTGGGCGTTGAGAATCCAAGTACTCTAAGAAAACAAGAAATCCTTTTTGCTATTTTAAAAAAATTAGCAGAAAAAGGAGATCAAATTACAGCTACTGGAGTATTAGAAACATTACAAGATGGTTTTGGTTTTTTAAGAGCAATGGAATCCAATTATCTACCAGGACCAGATGATATTTATGTTAGCCCGAGTCAAATAAGAAGATTTGGAATAAGAAAAGGTGATACTGTTGAAGGTGAAATTAGAGCACCTAAAGATCAAGAAAGATATTTTGCACTACTTAAAGTTAATAAAATTAATTTTGAAAATCCAGATAAAACAAAACACAAAATAAACTTCGATAATTTAACTCCACTTTATCCAGATGAAAAAATGAAGTTAGAAATTGAAAAAACAAAAATTGAAAAAAAAGTAGATGTGACTGCAAGAGTAATAGATCTTGTGGCTCCGATAGGAAAAGGTCAAAGATCGTTAATTGTTGCCCCACCAAGAACTGGAAAAACAGTGATCCTGCAAAATATTGCCAACTCTATTACTGCAAACCATCCAGAAATATATTTAATAGTTTTACTAATAGATGAACGACCCGAAGAGGTGACTGATATGCAAAGAACAGTCAAAGGAGAAGTGATAAGCTCAACGTTTGATGAGCCAGCACAAAGGCACGTACAAGTGGCTGAGATGGTCATAGAGAAGGCCAAAAGGCTTTGTGAGCATAAGAAGGACGTTGTTATACTCTTAGACTCTATAACACGCTTAGGAAGAGCATATAACGCGGTTGTACCAAGCTCAGGTAAAGTTTTGACAGGTGGAGTAGATGCCAATGCATTACAAAGACCAAAAAGGTTTTTTGGTGCAGCAAGAAATATAGAAGAAGGCGGTTCGTTAACTATTATTTCAACTGCTTTAATTGAAACTGGTTCTAGAATGGATGAAGTGATTTTTGAAGAGTTTAAAGGAACAGGTAATTCAGAAGTGGTCCTAGACAGAAAGGTCGCTGACAAGAGAACCTATCCTGCAATAGATGTTGCTAAGTCTGGGACAAGGAAAGAAGAACTTCTTTTTGCAAAAGATGAACTTGCTAAAATGAACGTTCTAAGAAGAATTATTAACCCAATGGGCTCAATGGATGCAATTGACTTCTTAATTGGAAAATTAAAAGAGACAAAAAATAACCCAGAGTTTTTTGACTCTATGAACAAAAGTTAAGATTTATTTTTTTTATCTTCTATTAAAAGAGGAATTCCATCTTTAATTAAATATGTATTTTGTGCAGACTCGTTTGTCAGAAGATTTGTAGTTTCATCATAAATTAATTTTTCTTTAGTAATAGGACAAACAATTGTGTTTAAGATATTTTTATCAAAAATCATCAATGAACATTTTGGTTGTTACCGGTATCACCCAGTATATAAAAATTTATAATTTGATTTAAAACTTCATTTCTTTCCACTAAATTTTGTGCCTCTAATAAGCTCTGTTTTTCACTAATAGTAAACGGGCATATCATTGCTAGCGAATTAATTAATTTACCCGGTTCAACTTTTTCAATGACTCTCCAATCCGTTACTAATTGACTTTTATCAAATAACTTTTTTGTTTTATCAATCAATTTCATTGTATCTAAATCAGCGACTTTCTCTTCTCGTAAGTCATGAACAAAATCATCATATTGCACCTTAAATGACCTAAATAGATTTTTACTTTGAATTTCATTTTTAATTTTAAATCTGGATACGCCCTTAAGATTTATTAAATATCGTCCATCTGGAGTATCTGAGTGATATTCAATGTACCCAACACATCCTATATCATAGACTCGCTGTCTATTTTGATCGTCCACCTCTTTTTTAGACTGAACCATACCTATTAGTCCATTCTCGTTTAAAGCATATTCTGTCATTTGTTTATATCTTGGTTCAAAAATGTTTAATGGTAAAAGAGTATCTGGAAAAAAGATAACGTTACTTAACGGGAAAATTGGTATTTCATTTGGTAAATTATTTTTATCAAACTTTTTTTTCATAAATTAACTATTGAAAAGTGATATCATAAATAATACTTTAAAAAAAATATAAAAGCGGGTGTAGCTCAGTGGTAGAGCGAAACGTTGCCAACGTTTAGGTCGTGGGTTCAATTCCCTTCACCCGCTCCAAATAATGTTCACAGATTTTAAAAAAGAAACAATTTCAATAGAAGACCAAGGTTATGGAAAAGCAGATATAGTTGTTCGCCATGGAGGGAAGGGCGAGCCATTATTGTTGCTTCATGGTAATCCTATGTCGCATGTCACATGGCATAAGTTAATAGATGAGCTAAAAGATAAATTTTACGTTGTTGCTTCGGACCTAAGAGGATACGGAGAAAGTATTGGTCCTAATGATGGTGGCAAGAATCATATCAATTATTCTTTTAGAGCTATGGGATACGATCAAATCTCTTTAATGAAAAAGTTAGGTTTTGATGAATTCAAATTAGTAGGTCACAATAGGGGAGCGAGAACTTCTCACAGAATGTGTTTAGACTTCCCAGATAAAATAAAAAAAGTAGGTATTTTTGATATAATACCCAATAGACACATATGGACAGTTCAAAAGAAAAACTGGTCTATGTCGAAGTGGCACTGGTTGTTAATGATGCAACCTTATGATCTACCAGAAAAATTATTATCATCGGTTCCAGCTAAATATTATATGGAAAAAAAATTATCAAAAAGAGGATCCAGTCTAGAATTTTGTAACGAAACTTTTGATGAATATGTAAAATGTTTTAACTATAAGACCATCAAAGCTTCATGTGAGGATTATAGAGCTTCGCCATCGTGTGATTTAGATATGGATAATAAGGACTTTGAATCTGATAATAAAATTAAATGCCCAGCACTTGTTCTATGGGGAGAAAAAAGTGATACAGGTAAAGTATGGGGAGATGTTTTGAACGTTTGGCAAAATTACATTGAACACAAAGTTATAGGCCAAGGAATTGATTGTGGACACTATTTACAAGAAGAAAAACCCAAGGATGTGTTAAAATGTTTAAAAGATTTTCTGTAATAATATATACGCATAAAAAAAATATTATTTTTGCAATATTTTCCCTATTTTTAGTATCGTGTGGCCATTTAATCGAAGACGAGTATTTTCTAGAAAGGTGTGCAGATGTAAAAACCGCGAAGTTTTGGGAAAATGAGGCAACAAGTTTAAAAGAGCAAATTTTAAAAGAAAAAGAAAAATATAAACAATCCAAAACAAGGGCTGAAAAAAAACAAAATAAATATAATTTAAGAGAAAAAAAATATCTTTATAAATTACACAGAAGAGCTTCAAGAGAAACCCTGGGTCATAAATTGCATATTTTCCCAGAATATGACAAAAATTATGAAAAATGTGATACAGAACATTATGAAAATCCAAAACTTTTTAGAAAACTTTATAGGTAACTATTATGAACGATCTAAAAAATAAAAAATGTATTCCTTGTTCTGGAGAAATCCCTCCATTTACTGACAAACAAATAGAGGGTTATATTAAATTAGTTAGAGAGTGGTCTGCACAAAAGAACCAAGAAGGAAATTTTTACTTAACAAAAAGTTTTAAGTTTGAAAATTTTTTATCAAGTTTAAGTTTTGTCAATAAAGTTTCTGAAATAGCAGAAGAAGAAAACCATCACCCAGATTTAAAATTTGGTTGGGGTTATGCAGAAATTACAATCTTCACACATGCCATAAAAGGTCTTGCGGAAAGTGATTTTGTTTTAGCAGCAAAAATTGATGAAATTAGTGTTTAAAGTTTCGTGTACCCGTAAATACCATTGATATCCCAGCAGCATCTGCAGCAGCAATAACCTCTTCGTCTCGTATGGAACCACCCGGTTGTATGATTGATTTAACACCTGCTTTAATTAAGTTTTCAATTCCATCGGCAAAAGGAAAAAATGCGTCAGAAGCAGCAACAGACCCCTTTATTTCGTCTGGAAAAAAATTGGTTGCGTTCTTACAAGCTATCTCAGTTGAACCAACCCTGCTGGTTTGACCAGCGCCAACGCCCAGTGTCTTGCTATTATTTGCGATTACAATTGCATTAGATTTAACATGTTTACAGACCTGATTAGCAAAAATTAAATTACCAATATCATTATCGTCTGGCTTATTTTTAGTAACAATTTTTAGATCTTCCTTTTTTGTAAAGGATTTATTTTCGTCTTGCATTAAAAACATTTTTTGCATGAAAGCAAATGAATATGATCTAGATTGTGTATTAGCTTCATATTCTAAAACTCTTAAATTTTTTTTCGTTGCTAGAATTTTTACTGCGTCTTCAGTAATTTTAGGGGCAAGTATTACTTCATAGAATGTTTTTACTATCTCTTTAGCAACATGTTCATTTAATTCATAATTGAATGCCACGACTCCACCAAAGGCGCTGACGGGGTCACTACTTAATGCTTTCAGATAAGCTTTTGTCCCGTCATTCGACGAAGCGCATCCACAAGGATTATTGTGTTTGATAATTGTGCAAATTTTCTCATTATTTTGAAAATCATCTACCAAAGAATACGCATTAAATGCATCTAGATAGTTATTATGGCTTAACTCTTTTCCTTGTATTTGATTCAGGTTTGAAAAGCCTTTTTTTCCATTCGTAATTTCGTAAACTCTACTCTCTTGATGCGGGTTTTCTCCATATCGAAGTTTTTGAATTATTTTGCCTGGAATTGTTCTTTTATCTAAAAATTTGATGTTGTTTTGTTCAGACATCCAATTTGATATTAAACTGTCATAGTACGCTGTTTCACTAAATGTGACGGTAGCCATTTTTTTTCTAAATTCTAAAGATGTAGAACCATCATTTAAGCTCAACTCTTTAATAAAATCATCGTAGTATTTTACTGAAGGAAGAACAGTAATATGCTTAAAATTCTTAGAGGATGATCTAAGCATTGAAGGTCCTCCAATATCTATATTTTCTATCATTTCTTCGAAGGAAATATTTTTCTCCAATAATTTTTGTTCGAAAGGATAAAGATTTACTATGACTAGATTTATTTGGTCAATATTATTTTCTTTCATTTGATCTAAGTGACTCTGCTTAGATGTATCACCCAATAAACCACCATGAATTTTTGGATGTAATGTTTTTACTCGACCATCAAGTATTTCTGGTGATCCAGTGTATTTTGAAATTTCTACACAATCATAGCCTTGTTCTTTAATGTATTTAAAGGTTCCACCTGTACTTATAATTTCAACATTATTTTTCTTGAGTAAAGCTAAAATCTTATCTAATCCTGATTTGTCGGATACGGATATTAATGCTTTTGTAATCTTCATTTTAAAATTAGTCTTATAGTATATTAATTTGTTTTTTCCAAAGCCCAGTTAATATTATTAACTTTATCTTTAAGGGTTCCTTCTATTAAAACGCATTTTGTTTCAAAAACTTTATCGTAGGATGCAAAATACAAACCACTTTCTATCTTAGCATCTAAAGAGGATTTGAACCTCCACCCATGATTATCAACGCTGACTAATACATCACCACCTTGTGTTCGGATCACTTTTGCTTCTGGGGTAAGATGAAATCTTAAAGAAAAATTAAGAAAAGCCAAATCTTTTTTTGCTACTATAACAAGTTCATTTCCAGAAATTTGTCCTTTATCTTCTTCAATAATAATTTTTCTTTCGTACATGGTGTTGTATTGTTTTTGATATCCGTTGTGGCCAGCAATTATAGAAATAATTCCTTTTTCAGTATTAAGGTCTTTTTTGTAAACCTTAAGCTTTTGAATTAGAGAATTGCCATAATAGTGTCTAACAAGTGAGTTTTTTTGAAACAAGCAAGACGATGTATCGTTTATCGTCATCGTCGTATGAGCAGCTGATGACTGACTTAAGTATGACAACTCGTTTCCAAAATTATTCGCAGATCCACAGTTAGATAATATTTTTTTACCATTATATAAAAATTCAAAAGACAAGCATCCTGCTTGATAGTTATGAGAATATAAATCTGATGGAGGATCATTTGCATCCAATGCAATTTCAAATTTTTTTGTTTTAGATATTAGGTATGAATGTGCTGTAGTTTTTTTATCAAACTTATAATTTTTTATTTTTAAAAATTTATTAAACTCAAAAGTATTCCTATCCTTGGCGCCGTTAAACAATGGCAGCCTATCATTTGATAAAACTAAGCCTTTATAGTTTGAGCCAACTTTTTGAATTTGTTGATCTAAAAATTCTGGTACAGTATTTTGTGAAAATATCAAAAATTCCTTAACTAAAATCAAATGATGCAATACCCAAAATTGGTCTTCGGGATTCTTACTTTCAACAAAACCATTTTTATCAACAATATTTTTAATTTCGCTAGAAAGATTTTTAATTGAGCTTTGGAACAGCTTCTGACTACCCTCAAAGGTTACACTGGTTAATATAAGTGAAGCGAGAACATATATTCTATCTAAATTATTATGTATAAAATTTAAGTTTTTATTTAGATGGAATGCTTGTTTAATAATATTGTTTGTTAAAGTACTTCTAAAAACCATATCTTCGCTTCTTGTTGTAAAATGGGAACAACAAATCCAAAATATTAAACGAGAGGCAGTTACATTGTGCTTCCATGTTTTCTCATTAAAATTTTTATTATTTTTTAACCATTCAAGAATTATTCCTTGCACAAACTTTTTATCATTTTTGATATCTAAACTTGATAACCAAGAAAACTTATGTAGCTCGTCTAAATTTTGTTGGCCTAAATTATCTAATTTCCAAATATTCTTTTGAAACTTCTTAACTAATTCTATTCTTTTTAAATTTTTGTCTTCCAACTCATTTAATAATGGGACATTATTCATGTCATAGCTCCTAGAGGGTGGAGTAACTTTCAAACTATCGTTGTAATACTTTGTATGAAAATATAGATGATAAATTTTTTCAAGTAACAGGTTTCCTATGGAGTAAATAAATAACCTCAAAAACCTAGGATTCATACTTAATGCTTTCTAAGCTTATTTATACTGTCAGTAATATTTATTGGATCTTGAAAAATTGTTGTTCCCGAGACTAAGATATTAGCCCCTGCCGCAATTGCACTTGGGGCTGTTTCAAAATCAATTCCACCATCAATTTCCAAATCAACATTAAGATTATTCTCATTAATTATTTTTCTTAGAAATTCTAATTTACCAAGCACTTCTGGCATAAACTTTTGTCCTGCAAAGCCAGGATTAACACTCATTATTAGTACTAGATCTATTTTATCTAAAACATTTTCTATGACTTTCGTCTCAGTTTCTGGGTTTAAAGAAACGCCAACTTTTTTCGAAAATGATTTTACAGTTTTTATTGTTCTTTCTAAATTATCTGTCGCTTCAGGATGAAATGTTATTATATCTGCACCAGCTTCTGCATAATCTTTAATATATTTTTCTACAGGCGAAATCATTAAATGGACATCAAAAATCAAATTTGAACATTTGCGAATTTTTTTAATCACTGGTGGACCAAACGTAAGATTTGGAACAAAGTGCCCATCCATGACATCCACATGGATCATATCTGCACCTGATTTTTCTAAAGTTTTAATTTCCTCGCCAAGTTTACTAAAATCTGCTGATAGAATTGAAGGAGATATTTTAATCTTATTTTTCATTATAAGTTATTATTTTTATATTCTTTATATTTGAAAAGACAAAAAAAAAGGGCGGATAAAAACCCGCCCTTTCTTGATAAAATTTAAAAAAGCTTACGCTCTTTGTGTGTCTCCGATATCGTCTGTTAGTGACACAATTTCCTTTTCTGGAA
>CBFHHD010000016.1:0-1786 GCA_965655605.1 Candidatus Pelagibacteraceae bacterium
TAACGTCTAAATGATGTTCCTTTTAATATTTTATTTTTATAACCACGCTGTTTGGCAATTCTCTTAGCTTCTTTATATGAAACAATAAGAGAAGGTATTTTTTTTAACTCTTTTCCAGTTAAGTCACCCACAATTCCAATACCATCGAATTGATTAAACCAACTTTCTGTTTGGCGGTCATACATAATTAAATTAGATTTACGAAGTTTTCCTGTAGTTCCAAAGTCTAGTACTTGCCCATCTAACTGACGCTGAAATACCACAGAAGTATTACATAATGGACAATAAGTGACTGCAACAGGCACACCGCCTACAGTATCGTTAACAATTTCGTGCCAAGTTAAAACCTGCATAGGATAAATTTTTGCCTCATTATTTATTTCAAGATAAATAACAGGCTCGTCTTCTCCTATTCCATTGTCGATACTAACAAATACAGGGTTATCTATTGAAGGAATACCATCTCTTGGAGGTCCTCCTGATAATACTTCAAAAAAGCTAATAGTAGTTTTTTTAAAATTAGTTTTAGGAAACTCTTTTTGCCACTCTTTTACATTTGCTAAAGCAAAAGATGAATGAAGTATAAATATTATTAAGAATAATAAATTTCTAAACAACTATTTTTTTTCAGACCATTCTTTATAGCCGCCAACCATGTTTTTTACATTCTTGACGCCCATTTCTTTCATGGTCTTGCTTGAAAGTGCACTTTGTCCACCCGCTCCACAGAACAGTACATATTCTTTATCTGGATTTTCTTTGAAAAAATTATTTTCTAAAGGGCTGCCTTCAGCAAGATAAAATTCTAATAAACCACGGTCTAGATGCATGGCATTTCCAATTGTTCCTTTTTCAAAAGACTCTTTATCTCTCACATCAATGAACTGAACATTTGAATCGTCTAATTTTTTTTTAGCATCATCAACGCTAATATTGTCAATCTCACTTGTCACTTTCATTACGTCTTCAAATTTTTTCATTTTTTTCCTTTGGTTATTTTAAGGGCCTGACTACTAATTTAGATATAGGTTGATCTTGGTCATTTTCAACCCCTATGGGCATCCCTAAGTATCTTTTAAAGTTTGATTTTGTTCTAAACACCAAATCCCAAACGCTGAAAATAGTACAATAATTTGCATCGGTTTCTTTTTGTCTTTTGTGGTGATGCACCCAATGAATTGAAGGAGTTACAATTATATAAGATAGAATGTTTTCTATTTTTTTGGGTATCTGAATATTGGAATGGTGAAAAGCTGAAGAAATTAAAACGATGGCTTCAATAATAACAAGATTTACCAAAGAGATATTAAATGCAACAATAATTGCACATCTTACAACGCAACTTAAAATCACCTCTCCTGGGTGAAACCTTACACCTGATGAAACATCTAACGTCTCGTCTAAATGATGAACGTGATGGAATCGCCATAAAAATGGTACCTCATGATTTGCTCGATGCCAAAAATATAAAAACATATCATAAACAATTAAATGAAAGAAAAACTGCAAAATTAAATTTTGAAATTGAAATGTACTATGTAAATTTAGTGTCGTTGCAAAAATTGTAATAGGCAAGATGATAATTGGAGTAATACCTATGTTCACGAGCCAAAAGAATACATTCTTTAAAATTCGATTTATTTTTTTTGTAAATTTTATTTTTTCCTTTGGAAATAAACTTTCCAATAATACAAATAAAAATAAGCCGATTGTAACAATCAAAATTTTATTTTCAAAACCACTCATTATTTTTTACTCAATTCCCATAACCCTGAATTTCCATTGG
>CBFHHD010000016.1:1884-23091 GCA_965655605.1 Candidatus Pelagibacteraceae bacterium
AATTGTAACAATCAAAATTTTATTTTCAAAACCACTCATTATTTTTTACTCAATTCCCATAACCCTGAATTTCCATTGGATAATATGTAAATTTTACCTTTAGGTCCAATTTTAATATCCCTTAGTCTTCCAATTTGATCTTTAAAAATAGTCATCTCTTCGCCAACTTCATTATCATTTACAAATTTGAGTTTTCTTAAAGATTGATCCCTTAAAGATGTCATCAAAATATGACCATTCCACTCCTTAAACTCCTCACCTTTATAAATTTGTACGGCACTTACCGCAATAGATGGTACCCAAGTATATAAAGTTTTTGTGAAACGTTTGTCCCATTTTTGAACATCACCACATTTAGTTAGATTGTAATTTTTTCCACCCCAACACCAAATTTCCCAACCATAATTTTCTCCAAACTTAACCTCACCAAAAAAGTCACCTCCTCTTGCACCATGATTAGAAATATAAACTTTATTATTAAATGGAGACAAGGTCATCCCCTGAGGGTTTCTCACACCGATCTGATAAATCTCAGGAAGCCAACTCGACTTGCCTTTAAATTTTGGGTTATCTTTAGGTATGGATCCATCAAGATTAATTCTTATGATACTACCAGGATGTTGATTGGGATCTTGAGCAATATTTCCTCTGCCTCTTTCACCAACGCTCGCATACAAATAATTGTCATCTTGAATCACCATACGGCACCCAAAATGATAACCAGAATTAATCGGTTGGTTTGCTTGAAAAATATTTTTAAAATTTAAATTTGTTTTAGAAAATTTAGCCCTTGCAATAGAGGTACTTGTCTCTCCAGATCCCCTATCTTCTGTGTAACAAAGATAAATATAATCTTTATGTTTTAAAATTTCTAATAAACCACCTTGGCCATCAACTTTATAATTAAGATTATGTTTAACTGTTTTCTTTGTTTGATTGCCAATATTTACAAGAACAATTGAACCTTCTTTATCGCTAACAATCACCTCCTGATTATTGATAAATGAAAAACTCCATGGATTTTGCAAACTGACTATTTGTTTAATTTGAAAAGCAAATGTTGGTTTAGCTTGCCCGGTTAGAACAAGGCCAAAAATAAAAATAAATAAATAAAATTTTTTAAACATGAGTAAATATAATAGGATATTTACCAGAATTTAGTAACCTCATCTTCAGTAAAAAAAACAGGGGAGAATTAATAAGCTGAAGATGAGATACACGCCCATTTATCAATAATTAGCAATTATGTAAGTTAAGTTTTTATGACAAAGGTGTGACTTTAATTTTACAAAAAAAACCGTATAAACTCGCTATGACTCGTTATTTTTCTAGCTTAAAAGATAACCGCATATTTCAGTTTTTCGTAGTTGCTATTATAATTTTAAATGCCATTTTAATTGGTGCTACTACCTACAATCTGGATCCTGTTTTTTTAGACATGATTCATATTCTTGACTATGGAATTACAGTTTTTTTTGTAATTGAAATTTTAATAAGATTTATAGGTGAAAAAAACAAATCCAATTTCTTTAAAAGTGGTTGGAATATATTTGATACAATCATTGTTGCTATATCACTTATTCCAATTCCAAATAATTCTAGTTTTTTAGTTTTAAGATTACTTAGAATTTTTAGAGTTTTGAGATTGATTTCTGTAATACCAGAATTAAAGCAAATTATAGAGGCAATTCTAGAATCTATTAAAAGAGTATTTTTTGTCAGCCTACTTTTATTTATTATTCTCTACATTTACGCGACTATGGGATCCATATTGTTTTCAAGTGATGATCCAGCGCGATGGGGTGATCTTGGAATATCGTTAATTACACTCTTTCAAGTTTTAACATTATCATCTTGGGAAACGGTAATGTTACCGATGCAAAGTATTTACTGGTGGTCGTGGATTTATTTCTTTAGCTTCATAATTATATGTGGGATAACTATATTAAATCTTGTGATTGCTATTTTGGTTGATGTGGTAATTCAAAAAAAATTATGATGAGATATTTATTTTTAATTGGCTCCCACGGAGCTTTCTTGGCAGTTGGGTTTGCACTTGGTGTATATTTACTTCCAATTTTAACAGCCCCAAAATCCGCAGATCAAGCACAAATTGAAACAGTTGCAACAAACTTAGTTTACAAAACAGAGTTTAAAAAGGGACAAAGAGGTAATGATCTTTTTCATTGGGGTGAGGGTGAACTTATTATTGCTGAAGACCAAATTGCACTAAAGGGTAAGCTTGCTCCAGGTCCAGATTATAAAATGTACCTTGTTAAAAAATTTGTTGAACACGAAGACGAGTTTTTACCAATCAAAAAAAATGCATTATACGTTGCTGACGTAAAAACCTTCGAAAACTTCATTATTCCATTGTCAAAAAGAATTAATTTTGATGAATATAATACTGTAGTAATATGGTGTGAAGCTTTTAAAGAGTTTATAACTTCAGCTAAGTATAATTAATGAAATCATTCAAAGAAAACGTTGATCTTTATGTTGATAGAGCCGCTAAACATCTAGGGCTAGACAAATATTTAACTCAACACATCAAAGAAACTCATTCACTTATAAAAGTAAATATTGGAGTCGATATTGATGGAATACTTACTAATTTCACTGGATGGAGAGCTGTACATAGCGAACATATTTTGCCCAGCAAAGGCGGTATTCGTTTTTCACCTCACGTTAATCAAAATGAAACAGAAGCATTAGCAGCATTAATGACATACAAATGCGCCGTTGTGGATGTTCCTTTTGGTGGTGCAAAAGGAGGGCTTAGAATTAATTCAAAACTTTATAATGAAACACAGCTTCGAACCATTACCCGTTTTTTTGCAACAAAATTAATTAATAAAGATTTTCTATCTCCTGCTTTAAATGTTCCAGCTCCAGATATGGGAACTGGAGAAAGAGAGATGGATTGGATGGTTGATCTTTATAAAACTCTAAAGCCCGATGATATAAATTATCGTGGTTGCGTCACTGGTAAATCTATTGGTAGCGGGGGTATTAGAGGGAGGACTGAAGCAACAGGTCGTGGAGTTGAAGAGGTGGTAAGAGAATTTTTTAGACACGAAGACCTTGTTAAGAAACATAAATTAAAACCAAATTTAAAAGATAACTCAATCATTGTTCAAGGGTTTGGAAATGTTGGAACTCACCTTGCTAAATATTTATTTGAAAGAGATGGAGCGAAGATTATCGCAGTTGGTGAATATAATGGGTATTTGTTTAACAAAGATGGGATTAATATTCCTGAACTTATTGAATATAAGAAAAACAACAAATCTATTGCGTGCGCTAAGCTTGGTGAGTTTAAACAAAACCCCCAAGAAGTTTTAGAACTTGAATGTGATATCTTGATCCCGGCTGCATTAGAAAATGTTATTAATATGGATAATGTTAAAAATGTAAAATCAAAAGCTATTTTTGAAGCTGCCAACGGCCCAATAACTTATGAAGCAGATGAATATTTACATGATCATGGAGTAGCGGTGGTCCCTGATATTTATGTCAATGCTGGGGGTGTTGTAGTTTCATATTTCGAATGGATCAAAAATTTATCCCACATAAGATTTGGAAGATTAGAAAAAAGATATCAAGAACATAAAATGGAGCAACTTTTAGAAATACTGGAAAAGCAATCAAACTTAAAAATAACTGACACACAAAGAAAACAGCTTGTGGAAGGTGCCGATGAATTAGACCTTACGTTTTCTGGTTTAGAAGATACGATGAGAGAGTCTTTTAATCAAATTAAACAAAAGCAAAATCAATTAAATAAATCAATTAGAGACAGTGCTTATTGTTTGGCATTGGATAAATTAAAAAAATTTTATACAGATAAATATATTAAAACAATATCGAACTAATGTGTGGAAGATACGCGATAACAAAAGCTGCAAAAAAAACTAAAGACATTGTTCAAAACAATGAAGGTGTTGAAGACAGTGATAACTTTAATGCTTACCCGACTCAACTTTTACCCATAATAAAAAAAGATAATGATAGCCTAACTCTTACAAATTATCATTGGGGGTTGGTTCCAAAATGGTCGGAAAAAATGCAAGACTTTAGACCTTTGAATAACGCAAGACTTGAGACCTTGATGGAAAAAAGAACTTTTAGTGGTTTAATTGCTAAACAAAGATGTGTCGTTCCAGCTGATGGTTATTATGAATGGAGAAAAAACGATGAAGGGAAAAAGTTTCCTCATTTTATTAAACGCGAACACAATGAAACTCTTTATTTTACTGGCCTTTATCAAAAAAATAATAACATAGAATTTTCAGTGATCACAACCGAAGCAAAGGGAGAGGTTGCAGATATTCATCACCGTATGCCCGTAATTTTAAAAGAAGAAGAAATTGGAAATTATTTAAATTCAAATGACCCGATGGTTTTCTTAAATAGTCATAAAAACCCTGACTTGGTTTTTTATGAAGTAAGTAGAGATTTAAATAACCCATCTAATAATCATGCCGGTTTATTAGACCCAGCATAATCAAATAAAATTTAAAGTTTATTTATTTCTTCTATATTTCCAAGGATACTCAAACTGCATCTTCCATAAGCCGAGTTTTTGACTTTTGGCATAATCCTCATCGCCTATAAATTTTTTTGAATATCGACGGTATGCAAAAGCATAGCCATTTCTCACTAAATATTTTGATAAATTTTCTCCATTCACAAAACAGTCTGCGATAATTCTTTTATAACGATCGGTTGTAATTTTTTTACAATTAACTTTCTGATTATCAATTTTCTTTACAAGTTCCTCTCTCGCTAGAACGCCACACATGATTTCTTTATTCTCATATATACATTTTTGTTTCATCTCTGGAGCATCCATTCCATGAAAACGATATTTTACCTTGTTGATGTGTATGGTGTCACCATCTACAATCCTAATATTTTGAGCGAGTAAAGGTGATTGATAAATAAGAAATAGTAAAAAAAAAATTCTCACTAGAAAATGATATATCTATTTCGATTTAATTTTTTTTGACATCTTGTCATTTGTGCACGATAGTTTTTTGCAGTTTTTGAAACTTGCTTTGCCAATTGATAAGATTCGGGTCTATAGTTTTTCGTCCAACCATTATAATAGTACATATATTGTTTGTAATAGTTTTTCTTCGAGACTTTCATTTTTCTGTATGTTTGGTCAACATACCAACCAATAAAATCTGAAGAGTCCTTAAATAAAATTCTGGTTACAAATTTCTTACCTGTACTTCGTTTATAAGTTTCCCAAGTATTTTCAATTGCCTGTGAATAGCCTAATGAACTAGACTTTCTTTTCCATGGTATAATCTTGAATAACTTTGTTCTTTCAGGACGCGCCAACCAATCAAAACCGCTTTCCTTTTTAATAATTGCCATTTGTAATTCAATAGGAACGCCCCATTTTTTTTGTGAAGCCTTTGCAAATTTAAACCAAAAATACTTTTCATCAAATATGGCACAAGCATTAACAGTATTCCTTGGAACAGAGCTACAACCTATAAGGGTTAGAAATAAAAAAAATAAAAAATATTTTTTTAACTGATTCATTAAATGCTATAATAAAAATCAAAACCAATCAGTAAAGAAATTGATGAAAAAATTAGGATTTAAATTTGATAACACTTACATAAACTTACCAGAGTTGATGTTAAGTAAATCCAACCCAGTTTCTGTGAAAAAACCGGAAATGGTTATTTATAATGAAAAACTGTCTAAAGAACTTGATTTAGATATATCGGGCTATTCGAACGACGAATTAGCAAATATTTTTTCAGGAAATCAGTTACTAGAAAATTCAAATCCCATAGCTCAAGCCTACTGCGGTCACCAATTTGGACATTTTACTATGTTAGGTGATGGCCGTGCAACTTTACTTGGAGAGCATGTTACAAATTCAGGCAATAGATTCGACATTCAGTTAAAAGGCTCTGGTCAAACACCCTATTCAAGATCAGGTGACGGTAGAGCCGCCTTAGGTCCTATGCTTAGGGAATATTTAATAAGTGAAGCTGTCCATCACCTTGGTATTCCAACAACAAGAAGTTTGGCGGTAGTAAGTACAGGTGAAAATATTTTAAGAGAATTGCCTTTGCCGGGTGCAATTCTGACAAGAGTGGCTTCATCACATATTAGGTTTGGAACATTTCAATACGTGGCTGCAAAACAAGATTTACAAACTCTTAAAACTTTGTTGGATTATTCAATCCATAGACATTACCCGGATATTCAAAATGAGCCCAATAAAGCTGAGCTTTTTTTTAAATTAGTAATGGAAAAACAAATTAAATTAATCGTAAATTGGTTAAGAGTGTCTTTTATTCACGGTGTGATGAATACGGATAACATGGCAATTTCTTGTGATACGATCGACTATGGTCCTTGTGCCTTTATGGATACCTATGATCCAAAAACAGTTTTTAGCTCCATCGATCATTACGGAAGGTACGCCTTCAAAAGCCAACCAATTATTGGTCAGTGGAATTTAGCACGATTTATTGAAGCTCTACTTCCCTTGATTGAAACAGATCAAAATAAAGCTATTGAAAAAGCTGAATCTCTTATTGGCGAGTATGATGAAATTTATGAAAATGAATTTCATTTAATGATGAAAAATAAACTTGGCCTTATTAGCGATGAAGATAATGATAAAATGTTAATTAATACATTGTTAAAATTAATGCATAAAAATCAATCAGATTATACCAATACATTTAGATATTTAATTAATGGCAAACTTTCTCAAGATAAACTTTTAAATAATCCTGATTTTATAATTTGGGAAAAAGAATGGGAAAAAAGAATTGAAAAGAATCAAAATAAAGAGGAGGCTAAAGAAGTTATGATTAAGTCTAATCCTTTTTTTATTCCAAGAAATCACAAAGTAGAAGAGGCGCTTAAAGAAGCTGAAGAAGGAAAACTTGATAAATTCAATAAACTTTTAAAGATTTTAGAAAAACCTTACTCAGAAGATATTAATCATTTTGAATACTCTCAACCAGCACCAACGTCAGGCGGAGCGTATAAAACATATTGTGGGACTTAAAAAATTAAATTTTGATTTAAATCTTATTAAATTATTGTAAGTAAACTTTGTAAATGAATATTAATAAAATTAACAAATTGAGAAAAAAACTTACAAATCATATCAATAAAGTTAATTCTGCTAAAAAAAAGAGGAAGAAAAAATGAGTGAACAAATAATATTTAATACCGTTTCATTGGTTTTGGGAATTATGCTTTTTTTTAGTTTTGTTGTTGCTCCTTTAACTTTTAAAGTTTTGCCTCCCGATAATGCAGGAGTTTATATAAGAGCAATCTTTCCATATTACTACTTGGTAAATTTAATTATTTTGAGTGGTGTTGCAGTTGCTTATATTTACACAAAAACTTTGACTGTGGATTTTTATTTGGTTCTCACCTCTGCAATATTGTTTGCCTTTTCACTATTTGTTTTAATGCCAACAATAAATAAATTTAAAGACTCTAGAAACGAAAAGATGTTTAAAATTTCTCACTTATCTTCAGTCGTTATTAACTTCGCACAACTTATAATGCTAAGCATTGTATTAATATAATTTCTGGAAATTAAGCGATACGATTTTTAAAATTACTTAAAATTGTTTCTACTTTTGAATAATTTTCTGAGATTGCTTTTTTAGGATCAAAGTAATATTTGTCCAACTCTTTGAGATCATAGTTAATCTCTTCAAATAATTTTATAGCCTCGTCGTGACTTCTTTTCATTTCAAACGCTAAACCTTTGAGCTTTGTGTCACTAGTTTCTTCAGCAATTTTTTTTGAAATGGCACTCGCTTTTTTTAAAAGATCAAATGCCTGTTTTTCTTTTTTAGAGTCTTTTTTCTTGAAAATATTTAAAAACGAAAACATCCTTAGGTTGTATTATGATTTGTTTAAAATTTAAACTGGTTTTTGAGAAAAATTTTTGGTCCATAGTTTGTCTAATACATAATACCAAATACCGTTAATTGCCGGTTCAACTAAAGCAACTAAACCGGCCTCAAATAAACTTGCACCTGTCAAAACAGACACAACTGTCATTGCAATAACTACATGACCACAGGTGTAAACGGACGCTCTACCAGCGCTAGTGCCTGCAACCACATTAAAGATACCTTTTTTAAATTCTGTCATAATAGTTTAGCCTTGGCTAAACTTATTACTTGCAGGAAATAAATCAACTGTTAAAAGCTGAAAAAATCAAAAATATTATGAAAAACACAAGATCTAGTCGTCCCGCTCTATTTAAAACTACTCAAAACAGAAAAAGTGTCGAATTATTAGAAGATTATGTGGAGGCAATCTATGAGATAGTTAATCTTAAAGATATTGTTAAAAACGTCGATCTTTGTAAATTTTTTGGTGTTTCGAATGCAACGGTGAGTAAAAACATACAAAGACTGATCAAGGCAAAGCTAGTCAAGAGTGAAAAGTATAAATCTATTTTTTTAACTGATGCTGGAAAGAAACTGGCTCAAAAATCAAATGCACGACACGAAATTTTATATAAATTTTTAATTAAGCTTGGAATTTCAAAAAAAACTGCTGAAACAGACTCAGAAGGTATGGAACATCATATAAGCAATGAAACTTTAAATATGATGAAAAAGTACATCCAATCTAATTAATCACACTATACTGATAGCCAAACCATTTAATAAGTTTATCTTTTGAAGGCATGGTACAATTAACTCTTCCTCTTCTTTTTTTAAAGGGCGCGTCAAACTGTAATTCAATTTGATTATCTGAAATGAAATTTATTTTAGTATTCTTCCAATTCCCACCAGCATTATCAAAGCACTGAATTCTTTTTACATTTTCATTAAAATTAATTATTAAATTTTTAGGGTTATTACTTTCATTTAATAGAATAGTTTTAGGTGTATATTCTTTAATGTTAAAAGATCTTGATTTAAGAATATTCTTAAACCTTTGGGTTTTTCCATAATTCTCATTTAAACTAAATCTTGGTAGATAATTAATATTCTCATTCAGACTAATGACGCCTGAGTGTTGACCAAAAATAATTTTATATCCAAAATCTCTAATGACATTAATGATCTGTTCACTTGTTTCTCCAAATGTATGTGCATAAAGATCTGGGATGCTATTTAGTTCTCTCTTGTAATCTTGATGAGATTTTTCAATATCTTTTTTAATCTCTTCTATCGTCATATTTACAAAATATTCATGGCTCCAGGAATGTCCGCCAATTGTTACTAGACCTGAATCTCTAAGTTCTCTAATCTGATCCCAATTCATATAATTTGGATGATTGCTATTCACTTCTCTTGTATTGACAAAAATAATAAATGGAATTTTCTTATCTTTTAAAATAGGCCATGCATTATCATAAAAGCTTTTAAATGCATCATCCACCGTTAATAGTATAGATCGATTTTTAAAACTTTTTTTATTTAAAATCATTTCTTTAAAATTTTTAGGCTGAATGTAATTCAATCCACTTGCTTCAATTAATTGAATATGCTCTTTAAACATTTCTAAAGAAACGTTTGTACTTGGGTACTTTCCTTCACCTACCCTATGATACATAATAGAAATGATACCAGCCTCATCTGCAAAAGATTGTAATGAATTTAAAAAAATAAAAATGAATATTAGAAATTTCTTCATTTATTTAATTTAAAACTTTTAAGTTTATATTCCCATTTTCCTTTTTTATTAAGCACCTGATGGACAATCATACGACTTTCAATATCATACCATACTTGGGTATCTAATTTTTTACCCTTAATATCAAAAACACGTGTTTTGAAAATCTGACCATTCACGTTTCGCTCTTCTTCTCTCAGAAATGTTACTTTTTGATTTTGCATTTTACATGTAATTCCAGATGCTTGGGTTTGAACAGTTACGATATCATGGTTCCAATAAGAAGAGATGAGAAAGGGTTTGTCAAATTCACCATTAAACTTTGTACCTTTAATATCATATTTTTTATCATTCAATTTAATTGAACAATTCTTTTCCCGACCATTGTCATCTGTTTTTGATTGAAAGGATGTCAATTTTCCAAGAGCATTATATTTTTCGGTACCAGTTGAAGAATATTTATAAAGAGTAATGCCAAGTTTTTTAATTGCAAATTCAATATCATTTTGTACTTGCGCAACTCCAGTCTTATCCCAATTAAAAGTTATATTATGATATCCCACATATTTATTATTTCTATAAATCTCAAAATTTAATTCTTTTAAATTTGAGTTGTGACCAACATGGGCACTGGCTTCTGAACACAGAATTATTATAATAAAAAAAGATAAAATTTGTCTCATAATTATTTGTTTATCTTGTAAACAATAATCATAAAAGTAAAAGGTACCCGATGTCCATGGATATATATTTTAAACTATTTGAAGTCATTTTTCCTGTTTTTTTTATAATCGGTATTGGATATTTGTTTGGTAAAAAAAATCCTAAGTTTAATACAGATACAATCACTACGTTTTCAGGAAAGATTGGTGTTCCTGCAATGCTATTTTATTCACTTGCTGCATCCAAGACTTTAGATTTTCAAACATTTATAAAATTTGGATCATTTACATTTCTATTTGTTGCATGTTTTGCTGTGATTGGAATTGTAATTTTAAAGATTTTAAAAAGAGACATTGTTTTAGAATTAAGCCCACTTATTCTTCCAAACACTGGAAACATTGGATTGCCTATTTGCTTATTTGCATATGGTGATCAAGGTTTTTCAATCGGTAGTTCAGTTGCAGCAGTGATTATGCTGCTTCACTTTACAGTTGGAATTTTTATTGCAAGCAAGAAGCTTAATCTAAGGCCATTATTAGAATCTATTCCTATGTATACAATTTTGATATCTGGCGCTTTACTGTATTTTGAAATTAAACCCCCACAATTTTTAGTTAATACAACGATGTTACTTGCCTACTCAACTATCTTTTTAATTCTAACATCTTTAGGGATTGCTCTTAGCACTTTAAAAACAACAAACTTTAGAACAAATATTGTTATTGCAGTCTCAAAGTTAATAAGTGGACCAATCATAGGGCTTCTTATAATCAGGTATTTTGGACTAAGTGGTTATGAGGCTGGTGTAATATTAATACAAGCATCTATGCCATCTGCTATTTTAAATTTCCTTTTAGCTAAAATGTACTCAAAAAAAATTCATGCAGATAATATTGCATCTGTAATAGTGATCTCGACTACACTATCTTTTATAACAATTCCGATTGTTGTATTTATTGCCTTAAAATTTTTTAGCTAAACTATTTTTTTGGCTGCTGAGGAGCTTGGGGTTGTTGATTTGGCTCTGGTTGAGTACCAGGAATTTGACCACCCAAAGGTGATTTTGCTAAGTATTTTCCGACTTTTCCTCGGCTATAATTAAACAAAAAAGGATCTTGTCTAACCAAACCGGCACAATAGGCAACATGATCATCTGCTCTTATTGCATTTGCTTTAAGGTCTTTCACACAATTATTCAAATATCTTACATCCCTATATTGACTTTCGATTTGTAAGCCAAAAAACAGACTTAGTATCAAAGCAATAATACCTAGTAAAATATTTGTAGTTTTGTTCATTAGCAACATTCGGTAGATGAAATCTACAATGAAGTCAAATTTATTTAGGAGCGGTATGCCCGCTCCATAAATAATTAATAATTAAATCCCTTTTTGCTTAGGATTAATTACGTTCTCTTTTGCTCTTGGACGACTTTGTCTTTCCTTAAAAGTTTTACGAATTAAACGAAAGGCATCATTGCCTGCAGCTTTGGCTTTTAGCAATAATTGAAAATCCCTATAAAACATAGAACCTCCATGATTAATTGTTAGGCCTTTTAACTCATGACTATGAGCCGCTTTATATCCATGCGATATGGTCAACATAAATGCATAGCAGATATGTTATTATTACATATTAACAATTAATTAGCTTTTATCAAGTCTCCTTCAGCTATAGAAGGTAAACAAATTTAAGGAGAAAAACATGTTAATCCCAAGAGAAAAAGTCCCAAATATTGAGCTACCAACGACTGATGGTGGAACATTTGATTTATCAAAGAGTGATGCAAAAAATTTCAATCTAGTTATTTTTTTTAGAGGTTTGCACTGTCCTCTATGTGCACTTTATCTAAAAGAGTTAAATTCAATTTTAGATCAATTTACAAAGCATGGTGTGAAGGCAATTGCAATTTCATCTGACCCAAAAGATAGAGCTGAAGAGTTTGCAAAAAAAGTAGATGCACCAGGAATTACATTTGCTTATGACTTTCCATTAACTGAAGCAAAAAAATGGGGCCTATATATTTCAGAAGGAATAGGAAAAACTTCAATAGGAGTTGAAGAGCCTAGTAAATTTCCTGAGCCTGGACTATTTTTAACTAAACCAGATATGACACTATATTATGGAGCGGTTCAAACAATGCCATTTTCAAGACCTACCTTTAAAGACCTATTAATGGCTGTGGAGTTTTCGATTACGAAGAACTATCCAGCACGTGGTGAATACAAAGGTTCTGTTTAAACATAAATTATTTGCTAAACCTATAGTGGCAATTTTTGTCACTGTAGGTTTAAATATCTTTAAAGTGTAATTTTTGTAATTAGCAACAGCTACTAGACTTTGGTGTGCTAATTTCTTTTTCAAACAATCCTAGATGATGAGTTTCATCACCTTCAATTTTGAAATGTTTAGCATAGCGCGACTGTGTTAATACTCTAGCTAAGTTACCTGATATATTTGTTTTTTTATTTTTAACAAATTCATTACATTCATCGAAAAAAAACTTATCTTCTAAGTGCTTAATGGTTCCTAAATATTCTGCTGTTTGACCATAGTTTTCTTCCTGATCTTCAAGATCAGATTTGAAAATACGAACATTAATTGAATAAAAATTTATATCTTTTAACTTATTTTCAATTTCATTATTTTTTAAATCAATTTTAGTTTTTGAAGATACAAATATTTTTTTAAAACCTAAATCTTGAATGATACGTCTAAAATCCTCAAAGTATAAAGCTCCGCCTAGACATTCTCCAACAAGCTCAGGGTCAGACTGTAAATTCTTTGGAATTCTTTTGTCTGCAAAAATATCTGAAAAATATAATTCACCGTTATTTTTTAAAACTCTAAATATTTCTGAAAACACTTTTTGCTTATTAACAGATAGATTAATTACACAGTTTGAAGTTACCACATCAATGGAATTATCTTTAATATCTAAAGATTTTAAATCCTCAATGTACCCTTGTTTAAAAACTATATTTTCCTCTTTTAAATTAAAAAGATCCGTGTGAAATTTTTTGTGATTTTCAGCAACTGCGATTTGTTCGTCAGTCATATCTATTCCAATCGCTTGGCCATTTTCTATTAACTTTGAAAAAATAAATACATCTCTACCAGACCCACATCCAAGGTCTAAAACTGCTCTATTACCAATTTCAGCTGGTATAGGAGAGCCACAACCATAAAATTTTTCTAAAACCTCAGGGTGAATTTGGCTTATAATTTCTCTAACATATTTTGGCATACTATCAGCTGCACAACATGCAGTGGTTTGAAGATCGTCACTCGTCTTTAACTTCTCTCCGTAGTAGTTCTTAACATCACTAACTATTTTTTCTTTTTCAACCATTCACGAATAGATATAATAATTTTAATAAATTAATATGAAAGAGATGCTATGAATTACGAAAAAATTAATAGTGATATAGAAAAGTTTGTATCAAACAGAAAATGGCAAGATTATCATACCCCAAAAAACCTGAGTATGGCACTGTCCGTTGAGGCTTCTGAACTAGTAGAGATATTTCAATGGCAGATGGAAAATGAAAAAAAATACCCAAAATCAGCAGATAAGGGGCATGTTGCGGATGAGGTGGCTGATATTTTCTTTTATCTTGTGAGATTTTGTCAAATTATGGATATAGATCTTGAAAAGGCCTTTTATTATAAAATGAAAAAAAATGCTGAAAAATATCCTAACCAAAATAAATAAGAAGAATATGTTCTTTATTTTTAAAGTCTTATTATCTGCACTTGTCATTGCAGGCGCAAGCTGGTTATCAGGTAAATACCCAAAGCTTGCAGGATTTATCATTGCCCTACCCCTTGCTACTTTAATTGCTTTGGTTTTGTCATACACAGAACATAAAAATGCTGAAACAACGATTACCTTTGCAAAAAGTATTTTAATCGGAGTGCCAGCAAGCTACTTTTTCTTCATACCTTTTTTCTTTGCAAAAAGTCTTAACATGAATTTTTGGGTTATTTATTCAACAGGCTTAGCGTTACTAGTTGTCGCATTTTTTGTTCACAAATACATTGTATCACTCTTCTAACATGTATTCTGTAATTGAAGGTGAACACCAAGATCCAAATGACATGCAGTCTCTCAAAGAAGAGACAAAAAAAGAGCACGGTCCTTTTGACAGTGAAGATAAAGCAAATGATTTTTGCAAAGGACTTATTCAAAGAAATATTGATGACTTTTACCACCGTGCGTGGGTAATTAAAAAATAGTTTTAATTAATTTTTAGTAACCTTTTTAAATTATCAGTAACCGCGTCTTTTGGTGACTGAATTTTTCCAAAAATATCTAGGACAGTAAAATTTGTAAAATCTTCATGTAAAAGCTCGCCTACCTTTTTTCCATTAGAATCCAAAATCATAAAAGAAGCCGTGTGATCAATGGTGTAATTATTTTTTAAAGGAACTTTTTTAACGTAAATACCAAATACATTATAAAGCTTTTCTAATTCTTCATTTTTACCAGAAACCCCTAAAATCCTTGGGTGAAAACTGCCAAGAAAATCTCTCAACATACTAGGTGAATCTCGTTCTGGGTCCACTGAGACAAAATAATAGTTTATTTTTGAAGCATCCGGTCCAAGATCTTCAATTAAATTAGACAACAGTTGTAAACTTGAAGGACATACATCGGGACAGTTTAAGAAACCAAAAAATAACAGGCTTGGTTTGCCTATCAATTGATTTTTAGAAAACTGCTGGCCATTGATATCTACTAAAGAAAAATTTGCATTAGTTAGATTTGACTGTGGCTTTTGTCCAAAGTTTATAAATAAAAAAGAGATAATGAGTGTTGTTAAAATTAACGCTGGTAAAATTCTTTGTAATAAGATTTTTTTTGTAAGCATTAATGATACTTGTGATGATTTTTATCCGGATGGTATCCTCTATTTACAACCTTGAACATGACATCAACTGAACCTGCATTTTTAAAATTGAGTGTCGCTTGGTATTTATTTTGTTTTGTGATTTGTTCTTTTAAACCAATAAACATTATGTGATATCCAGATGGCTTTAAATAAATTTCACTTTGACCAGGTATCGCTAACCCTTGCTCAAGTGGTCTCATTTTCATGATATTGTCTTCTTTTACCATTTCATGAATTTCTACATATTCAGCAAAACTGACATTTGAAACTGAAACAAGAATATCTTTTTTACTCTCGGGGTTTTCAATTTTCATAAACCCTGCAGCAACTTGCGCACCTTTTGGAGTTTTAAACATATAAAGACCCTTTAATGTAAGTTTTCCAATTTGATAACTTTTACTTTTTTCCATAGCAAAAGAATTTGAATTCAAAACCAATAAAAAAAGAAATGATAATATTTTCATGCTAAGTTGCTTGAAGTCTTTTTATCGGTCTTTCATCTATAGGCAAATGCATGAGTGTCGCAAAGAATGATAATGCAATAGATAAATACCATGCATAATCATAAATGCCAAAATTATCAAAAAAGTACCCGCCCAAATAAGCTCCAGCGAATGATCCAAACTGGTGACTTAAAAATACAAGTCCAGATAACATAGCTAGGTATTTTGTTCCAAAAACCTGAGCTACAATTCCAAAAGTTGCGGGTATGGTTGCTAGCCATAAAAAACCAAAGCTCATTCCAAAACCAATGGCCAAAATATTTGATGCCGGTAAAAATAAAAATAAAATAATGATTATTCCACGTGAAAAATACAGTCCGCTTAACAGTAGTCTTTTTGAATATTTATCAGCTAAATACCCCATAGTTAAAGTTCCAAAAATATTAAACAAACCAATAAGAGATAAAATGGCTGCTCCTGTCCACCCTTCCAAACCTCTTTCAATAACATAGTTTGGTATGTGGGTTGCAACCAACGTAATTTGAAAACCACAGACAAAAAAGCCTGCCATTAAAAATAAGTAACTTTTATGGCCAAATGCCTCTTTAAATGCTTCTGATAAAGATTGATCTGCTTTTGCATTTGATTGCGCATTATTATCTTTTAAAGGCTCTTTTAAAAATAAAGATAAAATTCCAACAGTTAAAATAATAAAGACAAAAATATTGAACATGGTTTGCCATTCAAAACTTTTAAAAAGAGTAGAAGAGATAATTGGATACAAAAACATTCCAACACTTGCAGATGCCGTAACCATTCCTGCAGCCTTTGCCCTATTATGATTTGGAAAATGTTTTGCTACCGTTGGTACAATAATTGGAGCTGCAGCACCCCCCAGACCAATACCAACAAAAATTCCAAGATTTAGTTGAAATAAAAGACCCGTACTGTTCAAATTACCAATGGAATAAACACCAAGTGCATAAAATGATAATGCAATGATAACAACTTTGTTAGCGCCATACTTATCTGCAATCATTCCAAAAATAGTTGCAAAGATACCCCAGATAATAGCTTGGATCCCAATCGCTAGACCGAAGTATGTACTGGTAATATTTAAGTCAGATTGAAAAAATTGAAAAAACAAACCGTAGGTTTGTCTTATGCCCATTGAAACAGAAACTATCAGGCAACCAATAATGAAGGTTATTAATGCTACGTTAGTTGTAAAAAACTTTTTATCATTCATATCTTAATCAGCATTAAACACTCTATCATTTAAGGATATTTGTCCAGAATTTATTGGCTTTAAATAAATACCAAAATCAATATGACCATAAATTTCATTTAGAATTTGAGGAAGATTTATATCTGAAATATTTGATTGGTATGGATAATTAGTTGCTTTACATCTTGGTGTATTACAAAAAACTTCAAAAGTAACATCTCCAATTTTTATTTTCTTTTTTGCAAGTTCCAATTCCTGAAATGCAGTCATTCCATCAATAACTATATTGGCTCTGAACCTTTCATGGTCAATACTAAAACCTGATTTCGCCTCAACATCTCTGAGGCTTTCTAGGTTAATAAGAGAAATTACGTGATCGTTAATCATATCATAAAAGGGAATTTTTAAATTATGCAAAAAATAAATCTCTTTATCTTTAAGTTCTTTTTCATGCTCTTTAATTATTGTTGATACCTCTTGTAAATTATCAAAGCTAAAATCTGAAATTGAAATCAACTTTTTATTTTCTTTTAAAATAGTTAGTTGGCCATTGTTAAACTCAACTTGGTAATTATTTAAAATGGGAGTGTTTTTGACACTAAGATAACTTTGATTATTTCTTAGGTATTGTTTATTTTGAAATTTAATTGCTTCATCTTTAGTTTTATTTCTAACAAACCCAAATACCCGGTCATGTTCAATGCCAATATCCTTGATAATATTGAGTTGATTTTCTTCAACAAAATTAAAAGATTTAATGGGTGAATAATATAATTTTTTTATTTGAATATTATCAAACATTCTGATCTATTTAAATTATGCCAGAACACATGCAAGAATACAGTGAGTCGATTTTTACAAATTTAACACGTGGAGAAATGGTTCAACTGGTTAGTTTAAGCCTTATTGTTGCTTATCTCATTTTTAATTTTACCAAAAAAAAATAACCTTGTAATAAACTAGCACTTTTTCGCTTATAGTTTTATCCCCATATTCTCAAAATGCATGGATGGTATGATCATAACGTTACTTATGGCTGTAAAGCATAAGTGATAATTTTTCTTATATTTTTAATTTAATAATAAAGGGAGAAACTTATGAAAATTTTAAAAATGTTTTCAGCTTTTGTTGCAATATTTGTTCTAAGTAGTTCATTTGCATCAGCTGAAACAACAATGTCAAAAGAAGGTCAGTATATCTTTAATACTTTGGCCTTTTATATTGGCGGAGTTTTAGTTGCATTCATGGCTGCAGGTTTTTGTATGCTTGAAAGTGGCTTAGTAACAAACAAGAGTGTTTCAACTATTGCAGCAAAAAATATAGGTAAGTTTGCAATATGTTCAATTATCTTTTTCTTGTTTGGTTACAACATGGCCTATGGAATTCCTGAAGGTGGTTACATAGGTACTTTTTCAATGTGGAGCGAAGCTTCCAAATTAGAAACTGGATATTCTGATAGTTCAGACTGGTTTTTCCAAGCTATGTTTGTATGTGCTACAGTTTCAATAGTTTCTGGTGCAGTTGCTGAAAGAATTAAAGTTTGGCCATTTTTCTTATTTGCTGTTTTGATGTCTGGATTTATTTATCCAATATCTATGGGATGGCAGTGGGGCGGAGGCTGGTTAAGTACAGCTGGTTTTTCCGACTTTGCAGGCTCAACATTAGTTCATGCCTGTGGAGGTGCAGCAGCACTTGCAGGTGTCATTGTTTTAGGTGCAAGGAGCGGTAGATTTACAGGATCAGGGTCAAAAAGAGTTATGGTCCCCTTTGCAGCTTCTAGTATTCCACTGACAACTTTGGGTACATTTTTATTATGGTTCGGTTGGTTTGGCTTCAATGGTTTTAGTCAACTTGCAATGGGAACATTTGATGATGCAACAGCAATCACAAAGATTGCCGTAAACACTCACCTAGCTGGTGCAGCTGGTACAGTTGCTGGAGCAGTTGTTTCAAGAATCTATGGTGGAAAAACTGACGTAATTATGATGCTGAATGGTGCTCTTGCAGGATTAGTTGCAATCACAGCAGAACCTTTAACTCCTGGCCCAGTGACAGCGATGATTATTGGTTCAATCGGAGCTCTGATTATGTATTTCGGAACTAAGATGTTAGAAAACTTTGGCTTAGATGATGTGGTTGGAGCTATTCCAGTACACATGTTTGCAGGAGTTTTTGGAACATTGGTTGTCCCACTAACAAATGCTGACACATCTTTTGGTACTCAGTTTATGGGTGCTATATCTGTGTGTATCTTTAGTTTTGTTTTATCCTTTATTATATTCAAAGTCCTAAGTTTCACTATCGGATTGAGAATAAGTAAAGCAGCAGAAAAACTAGGAACAGATAAAGCAGAGATTGGTGTAGTCGCCTACTCTCTCAGAGACTAGTTAATTTAAATTCAGGGCTTATAAAAGTAGGCCCTGAATTATTATATTAAAACGAATTTTTGTGATATTGTTGAGTTGTGATTAAAAAAATTTTAATTTTATTAGCGATTTTACTACCTTTTATCACCTATTATGTATCTTTTTACATAATCAAAAAAACAGATAACAAAAAGTTTCCCATGTTACTTCTATCGTCTATCAGTATCGTTTTATTAGCTCTTGTTTTAATCTTTTTTAGATTCTCTGATAACGACCCTTCCGATGGTAAATATTTTCCTCCTAAGTTTAAAGATGGAAAAGTTATATCTCCAAAGACTCGCTGAGGTTTAAAAAGACTCACATACTAACACTGTTTGTAAGTCATATATCGTAATGGTTTAATTCTAGAATCAAAACTGAGTCAAAACGTGAACGTGGTCATTGATAACCACAGGATACTAACAGTTATACTGAGACCGTATCTCTTTGTTGTCTTTTTCTTTCATGCGCAAGAAGGAATTTTTTTCTAAGTCTAAGACTTTGAGGAGTGACTTCTAATAACTCATCGTCATTTACATAAGCCATCATTTCTTCAAGTGACATTTTAATAGGTGGAGTAAGAGAAATAAGACCATCACTACCCGCAGCTCTTACGTTTGTAAGCTTTTTTCCCTTCAAAACATTAATTTCAAGATCGTTTTCTCTATTATGTTCGCCCACAATCATACCGCCATAAACCTTTGTTTGTGGATCAATAAACATTAAGCCTCTATCTTGTAGATTAAAAATTGCATAAGCCACAGCTTCACCAGCATCTGTTGATATCAATGCTCCGTTTCTTCGACCCTTAATGTCTCCTTTATAGTCACCATAACTATCAAAAACTCTGTTCATTACCCCAGTTCCTCTTGTCTCGGTTAAGAACTTACTCTGGTAGCCAATTAAGCCTCTTGAAGGAGCTTTAAAAATAATTCTTTTTTTACTTTGTCCAGTATCTCTCATATCTACCATCTCACCTTTTCTTTGGTTCATAGAGTCTATGACAGTACTTGAATATTCTTCATCCACATCAATGGTCACCTCTTCCATGGGTTCTAATTTGTTTCCACCCTCTTCTCTAAATAATACTTTTGGTCTTGATACAGAAAGCTCAAAGCCTTCTCGTCTCATTGTTTCAATTAAAACACCAATTTGAAGTTCCCCTCTTCCGCCAATTTCAAAAGAATCTTTTTGATCGTTCTCTTTAAATGAAATAGCTACATTCGTTTCGGCCTCAGCAAGTAAACGTTCTCTAATCATAGTGGAAGTTACTTTTTTACCTTCTAATCCTGAAATTGGAGAATCATTAACCGTAAGCGTTACCGACATTGTTGGAGGGTCAATGGGTGTAGATTTTAAAGGCTCACTTACTTCTGGATGACAAATTGTATCTGATACAGATGTTGTTTTTAAACCTGCAACACAAACAATATCACCAGCTTGAACCATCTCTGTTTGTACTTTTGTTGTTCCAGAGAATGTAAACAGCTTTGTTAACCGGCCATCTTCGACTTTTTCATTATCTAAATTCAGTGATTTTACAGTATCATTCACTTTTGCGATTCCGTGGACTACTCTTCCAATCAAACATCTACCTAGAAAAGAGTCTGAATGAAGTAAAGTCGATAACATTGAAAAAGGTTTACTCAGATCAACATCTGGTTCTGGTACATGGTTTAAAATTAAATCTAATAATGGATGAAGATTTTCTCTTGATTGATCTAATTCATAGTTACACCAACCATCTCTTCCAGATGCATATAATACTGGAAAATCTAATTGTTTATCATTTGCGTCTAATGCTACAAATAAATCAAATATCTCATCAATAACTTCTTTTGATCTAGAGTCTGATCTGTCTACTTTGTTTATAATAACAATAGGTCTTAATCCTAATGCAAGAGCTTTTGATAATACAAATTTAGTTTGGG
>CBFHHD010000017.1:0-13445 GCA_965655605.1 Candidatus Pelagibacteraceae bacterium
AATGCAAATGGTCCAAAACTTAATCTTTTTAATTTATTAACTTGTAAATTTAAACTTTTAAATATTTCTCTTATTTCATTCTTTTTACCCTCAGTTAATACTATTTCTATATTTGTGTTTTTCTTAATTTTAGATTTAATTTTATATTTAAAAGGTTTGTAAATAATATTTTTAATTTTAGTGCCTTGTGATTTTTTCTTTAAATCTTCTAAGTTTAAATTGCCAAAAACTCTTACATCATATTTTCTCTCAAATTTATTTTTTGGCATTTCTAAATTTCTCGTAAGATTACTATCATTTGTTAAAATAATTAACCCTTCACTTTTAAAGTCAAGTCGTCCAGCAAAAATAAAATTTTTAAATTTTGAATCTATAATTTCGTAGATAATTTTTCTATCATCTTGTTTTCTTTTCGAACAAATTATGTCCTTTGGTTTATAGAATTTAAAAATTAATTTATTTTTTTTAAATATAGCTAATTTTCCATTTATAAAAATTTTATCTGTTTCATCTGCAAATGTAGCTGGAGATATTACGGTTTCATTATTTAATTTTATTTTTTTTTTTTCTATTAATCTTTCAATTTCTCTCCTTGATCCATGATTGTAATTTGCGAGAAGTTTAGCTATTCTAATTTTTTTATGATTCATTTTGCAAGCAAAAATAAAATAAATATTAATAAAGACTACCTTTTTAATACTTTATACCAAGAATCATTAAAAGCTTATAATAAAAATGAAGTTCCTGTTGCAGCTCTAATTTTTGACCCTAAACTAAAAAAAATCATATCAAAATCTCACAATCAAAATCAGGTAAAATCTGATCCTTGTGCTCACGCAGAAATCATATCAATCAAGAAGGCTTGTAAAAAATTAAAAACCAATAGATTGGATGGATATGATTTGTATTGTACACTTGAGCCATGCTTGATGTGTTCGTCTGTAATATTTCAAAGTAAAATTAGAAGAGTTTATTTTGCAGTCGATGATAAAAAAAACGGTGCTTTATTAAATAATTATAAATTAAGTTTTACAAAAAATCTAAATCATAAAGTTGATATCTATTATGGTTTTGAGGAGGAGAAATTTTCTAATATATTGAAAGAGTTTTTTAAAGGTAAAAGATAGCTATTTAATTGCTCTCCAGCCAATATCTCTTCTATAATATTTATTCTTCCATTCAATTTGATCTAACAATTCCAACGCTTTATTTCTAGCGGATTTTAAGTTAGATGAAGATACTGTGGAATTTAATACTCGGCCACCATTTGATAAAATTTTATTATCCTTTTTAATAGTGCCAGCATGAAATATTTGCTGATTAAGAAATTTTTTATTATCAGGTAGGTTATCTATTTCATCTAGTTTTTTAAAGTCTTCGGGATAACCATTACTTGCTGCAACAATAGTAATACATGGGTCAGGTAACCATGAAATATTTGCTTGATCTAGTTTTTTATCAATGCATGAATTAATCAAGCTTATTAAGTCACTTTTCAACCTCATCATTAAAACTTGACACTCAGGATCCCCAAATCTGATATTATACTCAATCAACTTTGGCTCTCCATTTTTGATCATTAGACCAGCGTACAATATTCCCTTATATTCACATCCAAGCTCTGACATCCCCTGTATTGTAGGCTTAATGATTGTATCAATAATTTTATCCTCTAAGGATTTGTCAATTAAAAGAGAGGGTGAGTATGCACCCATTCCACCAGTATTAAGGCCAGTATCATTTTCTCCAACCCTTTTATGATCTTGAGCAGTTCCAATTTGTTTAAAATTTTTTCCATCAGTTATTACAAAATAGCTTACTTCTTCACCTTCTAAAAACTCTTCTATTATAACTCTTTTAGAGCTAGAAAATTTACCCTCTAAAATATTTTGTATATCTTTAAGCGCACCATCTTTAGTTTTACAGATAGTCACACCTTTGCCTGCTGCAAGTCCATCTGATTTTACTACTATCGGCTCTTTAAAATCTTTTAGAACCATTTTAGCTTCACTTACAGTATTAAGTTCACTGTATTGAGCTGTAGGAATATTAAATTTTTTACACATATCTTTCATAAAGATCTTTGATCCTTCTAACTGCGACGCTTTTTTTCTTGGACCAAAAACACGTACTTTTTTTTCTTCTAAAAAATCCACAATTCCATTGACCAAAGGTATTTCAGGTCCCACTATGACAAGATGAATTTTATGAACTAATATTTGCGAATATATCTCTTCAAAATCGCTGATATTCACTTCTAGGTTGGTACTAATTTCAGATGTGCCCGCATTACCGGGCATACAAAATAGGTTGTTTACTTGCTGTGACTGTTTAATTTTGTAACAAAGCGCATGCTCTCTTCCACCGCTTCCAATTACACAAACGTTCATATATGCTGTATTATAAGATAATGAATAATATTCCAGAATTTTCTGTAACTGAATTTTCAAATTTAGCAAAAAGTCTTCTCGAAGAAAATTTTAGTTTAGTTCGAGTAAGAGGTGAAATATCTAGTGTCAAAAATTTTAAAGGACATTTATATTTTACTATTAAAGATGAGAATTTTGTTTTGAATTCTGTTTGTTGGGCTTCTAAAGTCCCTTTTCTACAAATTCAGCCTGAGGATGGAATAGAAATAATAGCAGAGGGAAGAATTAGCACATATGCTAAAAGCAGTATTTCGAGTTATCAACTTCAAGTAAATCAAATTGAAATTAAAGGTGAAGGAGCATTATTAAAGTTAATAGAGCATAGAAAAAAAAAATTAGAACAAGAGGGTTTGTTTGATGCCAAAGATAAGAAATCTATACCAATGATGCCAAAAAGCATTGGCGTTATAACTTCAGCAGCTGGGGCGGTGATTATGGATATAATTGATAGAGTGGAAGCTAGATTTCCAACTAATATAAAATTATATCCAGTAAGCGTTCAAGGTTTGAATGCAGTTTCTGAAATAACTGCGGGCTTAGATTTTTTTGATACACACCCAGTAGATGTTATTATTATTGCTAGAGGCGGTGGCGGTACCGAGGATTTAATGGCTTTTAATGATGAGAACTTAATTAGACGTGTTTATAACCACAAAGTTCCAATAATTTCTGCAATTGGTCACGAAACTGACTTTACCCTTCTTGATTTTGTTTCAGATTTAAGAGCTGCCACTCCGACGGCAGCTGCAGAGTTGGCAGTACCGGAATTGAAAAATTTGAAAGAGAAAAATAAATTTTTAGAAAAAAATTTAGTACAAATAATTAATTCATTTTTGCAAAATAATTTAAAAGTTTTAAAAAACTTTAATGCTATTTTTAACCCTCAAAGCCTCAAAAAAATGATTATCGATAATAAAAAAAACCTTACGCTACTTGTTAACAGCATAAATTCTAATTATAAGTCGTACTTTAAAATTAAAAATGCTGACTTAAATAGACTAAGTTCACTTATAAAAAGTTTGAACATTGAAAATACACTTAAAAGAGGTTTTGTTTTAATAACAGATAAAAAAAAAGAATTTATAAAAAACTCTAAAGTATTGAAAAATAATAAAAATATTAATATTAAATTTTATGATGATGAAATTTCAGCTGAGATAAAATTAAACAAATGAGCCAAGCAAAACTAAAGTATTTTCATGGGGCCTTTGAAATTGAAAAAGACGGTGATCATGTTGTTTGTGCAGTTTCAAAAAAAAAAATATTTTTAAGAGATTTGAAGTACTGGAACGTTGAGCTTCAAGAACCTTATTTTTCGCCAGTTGAGGTCGCAAAAAAATATACAAATGATTAGATATTTTTTTTTATTTTTTTTTATTTTTTCCAATGTAAATGCACTAGAGCTTAACGGCTCATTTGTACAAGGTGGGTTGGTGATTGGAAAATCTAACATAAAATCCAAGGTATTTATTGATGGCAAAGAGATTTCAGTTAGTAATGATGGGCATTTTATTTTCGGTATTTCAAGAAATAGAACTAAAGACATAAATATAAAGATCACATCAAGTAATAATACACAGGAGATTACAAGAAAAATCAAACATAGAAAATTTAAGGTCCAAAGAATCGATGGTTTACCAAAAAGAAAAGTTACACCAAATGAAAATGACATGAAACGCATTAGAAAAGAAGGGAAATTAATCGCTATAGCAAAAAAAGAAAATTCAAATCTTGCACATTTTTTCGAAGATTTCATTAGGCCTGTAGACGGTATCACAACGGGTGTTTATGGTAGCCAAAGAATTTTAAATGGAAAACCAAGAAGGCCACATTATGGAATAGATATAGCGGCTCCAAAAGGAACAAAGATTAAAAATTCAAATTCTGGTAGAGTTATTTTGTCCGAAAAAAACCTTTTTTTTACTGGCGGGACAATTATTATTGATCATGGTCATGGATTAATTTCAATCTACTCACACTTAGAAGAGCTGTTTGTCAAAGAAGGAGATTATGTAAAAAGAGGAGAAATGATTGCATCTGTTGGTTCAACAGGTCGTTCAACTGGGCCTCATTTGGACTTTAGATTATATTGCAGAAATATACCTGTAGATCCTGATTTAGTCATACCAAGAAATTAAATGTTCCATCTTTTGTGAGTCCAAATCCATTGATCAGGGTTGTCTTTGATCATATCTTCAAGCTTAATATTTATTTTTTTTGTAACACCATTGATGGTATCATCCTTTGAAACCTCAATATGGTTATCAAATTTAACTGTAAAATTGATTTCATCTAACCTTTTTATTTGAAGTGGCTGCAAAATATACCCATACTTTAAAGCCATTTGAGCTGGCAAATCCATAGTAAGAGCTTTACGATCAAATAAATCTACTTTGATCCCTTGTGTAACCTTTTGATCTATCATGAGCGCTATATTTTCTTTATTTTTAATTTTTCTAATGAGCTTCCTTGCACCATATTTATACTTCTCTTGCCCTGGTATAGTTTTGGGTATTTGATTTTTACAAATATACTTAATTCTTAAGTTTTCCATAATAGGATTTAAAAAAATATTATTCAAAGGCCTGTAGAGTGCAGATAAATTGAAACCAAATTTATCTAAATACATAGCAAGAAGTTCAAAATTAGCAAAATGGCCAGAAAAAAAGAGTATGGGTTTATTCAAATTTTTAAGCTCTTCAATTTTTTTAAAATTGATAATTTTAATATTCTTATTATCATTTTTTCTGAAAAATTCTAAATGCATGTATTCTGCAAAGGTTCTTCCATAATTACACCACATATTATTAATTATCCTATTTAATTTTTCTTCTTCAATTAAAGGAAATGCAATTTTTACATGATTAGCAGTTTTAGAATTGGGTCTTATAATAGGTCCAATTATTTTAAAAATACTACATCCAAAGTTTGAACTTCTTTTAACACCAAGAAACTTGCACATCATAAAAAAGAAAATTACAATTATAAACTCAAAAAAATATTTAATTAATTTCATTTAAAACCTCTTCAAAATTTTCAATTACAAGATCCAACGCAACAAATTGTACCGCCTTTCTTAAATCTGGAGATAAGCTATGATAATTTTTTTCAGTTGTTAAAAGCTTAGCATTTTTTTTATTTGCTAAATTTAATAATTCTTTAATATCTTCCCTAGAAAAATGGTGATGATCTGGAAATTCTTTTGTTTGAAAAATAGGAATATCATTTTCTTTAAGAAGGTCAAAAAAACTTTGATTATCAGCAATGCCACAAAAAGCCAAAAAGTTATTATCTAAATATTCTTGCAAATCTTTAACCTGGTATTTTGAGAATAAAACTTTTATTTGATTGCTTTTGCTTTCTATAAAATTTGATAATTTGGTATTTTTTTCTCCATTAATTACTGCAATTTTACAATTTTGTATTGCAGATAACGGTTCTCTCAACGGTCCAGATGGAAGCACTCTTCCATTCCCAAAACCTTTGGTTGATTTTACACAAAGAATTTTTAAATCTGTTTCAAAAGAGTAATCTTGAAGCCCATCATCTAGAATTGCTATTTCATAACCCTCTTTCTCAGCAATATTTAAAGCCTCTAGCCTACTTTTATGGGATATCAAATTTGTTGTATCTTTTAAAAAGTTTATCTCATCCATATGCTTGTCTCTGTATTTTTTGATTGTGCAGCATTTATAATTTTTCGATAAAATTTGATAAATCAATTTAGTTAATGGAGTTTTGCCAGTTCCACCAACATAAATATTTCCTACACAAATTATTTTAATTTTAAATTTCTTTTTAAATAAACTTTGTCTAATTTTGTTTAAAAAAAAAATAAATTTATATAGAAATGTAAGAGGATATAGCGCTAGAGATAAAACGTTACTTTTCGTATCCCAAATTTTTGGTGCGCTAAACTGTTTCATTAAATATGTAAGTATTAAGAAAGCTTGTTGTTTTGCTAAATATATTAGTGTTAATATTTATTTTTTCTTTGTTAATGATGTTATCTTTATTTCTTAAGAATATATCAATTTCTTCAATAAGTTCATTAACATTGCTTGTTAATTTTGAAACATTTTGCTTTTCTAGGAAATTATAGACATCTACAAAATTTGAAATGTATGTCCCATGTAGCACTTTGCACCCATAATTTGATGGTTCTATGGGATTTTGTCCACCATGCTTTATAAAAGACCCCCCCATGAAAACAATTTTGACTTTATCAAATATATCATCTGCTATCCCAAATTTATCTACCAAAACTATACCGTTAAAGCTTTCAATGATTGGATTATTGGTAATCAATTGTAAATCTATTTTATTGTCTAAAATTATATTTGAAATATCTTTAATTTTATCGAGATGTCTTGGAATTAAGAAAGTTGTTAAAGCGCCATGTTTTTTTACTAATGCAATATGAGTATCTACCACACTCTTTATTTCTGCAAAATGAACACTCATAGCTGCCCAGCTTTTATTTAAATTGTGAATTTTTAAAAAATTTGGCTTAGTTGGATTGTCATTAATGAATTTTAAATGACCCAAATTTTTAATATTTGTAATATTAAAATATTTAAGATGATCAGCTGTCTCCTCATTTTGTACAGAAATTGTTTCAAATTTAGATATTATGTTATGAAAAAAACTTTTCATGTATTTCCATTTTTTAAAAGATTTCTTAGATATTCTACAGTTGAGTAAAATTAACTTTGAATTTTTTGATGCCTCGTATATTAGGTTTGGCCAAATTTCAGACTCTACAAATACAGACACTTTTGGTCTCCAATTATTTATAAACTTTCTTACTATTATGGGGGTATCTAAAGGAGCGTACTGATGAATTGTATTTTCACTTTTTAAATCATTTTTAAAGTATTCATAAGAACTCATTGTAACGCTTGTGATAAGAAGGGTTAACTCATTATATTTTTGATAATGCTTAATAAGTGGTGCTATTGATTTAATTTCACCTAAACTTGCAACATGAAACCATATTACATTTTTTAAATTTTGATTTTTAATTACACCTAACTTTTCACCAAATCTTATTGGATCATCCTTGCCTTTTAAAACTCTTAATTTTAGAATTAGTAGTAAAAAAGGATGGATTAAATAGGAGAATAAAATGTACAAAAATTTCATTAAGAATTTAAATTTTGCTGATCATAAAGTTTTTTATAAATATCTGAATTTGAAACTAGCTCTTCGTGTGAGCCCTCCTCAACAACCCTACCTTTATTGATTACAAAAATTTTACTTACATTCCTAATTGTCGATAATCTGTGAGCAATTATAACAGTTGTTTTGTCTACGATCAGGTTTTCAATGGCTTTTTGCACATGCGATTCAGACTCAGTATCCAATGCAGATGTTGCTTCATCTAATAGTATAATTGGACTGTTTTTTAAAATAGCCCTAGCGATAGATAATCTTTGCTTTTGTCCACCAGATAATTTAACTCCAGCTTCACCAATAATTGTATCATATCCATTTTTAAGATTAATAATGAAATCATGAGCCGCAGCTTTTTTTGCAGCATCAATAACCTCATTGTCAGATGCAGCTAAATTGCCATAACTTATATTTGCTCTAACAGTGTCGTCAAAAAGCATGATATCTTGGCTAACTAGAGCAATATTTTCTCTCAAAGATTTCAGTTGAACTTCATTAATATTTTGGTCATCAATTTTAATCGTTCCATTTTGAAGATTATAGAATCTTGGAATCAGGTTTAGAACAGTCGATTTGCCTCCACCACTTAAACCCACTAAAGCAACAGATGTTTTGCCTTTTATGTTGAGAGATAAGTTTTCTATAGCTCTTGTCCCATCCGGATAGTTAAAGGAAATATTATCAAAATTAATTTCTCCATTTTTAATTTGCAATCTCTTTAAATTGTCATCTTGGAAAACTTCATTTTTTTGATCTATAATTTGATAAATTCGTTTTGCAGCAGTCAATCCTTCTTGAATAACGAGGTTAATGCCTGCTAAAGCTTTTATCGGTTGATATGCCATCATTAACGCAGTCAAAAATGATACAAACTGACCAATTTCCATTGCCCCGTGAATACTTCTATATCCAGCAAAAAGTATTACCAAAGCTATGGCAAACGCATTTATAGTTTCCATAATAGGTCCTGCTCGATGTCTTGTTAATTCAACCTTTTTTTCTTTTTTAAGTTTAAGGTCTATTACTTCAGAAAATTTTTTTAGCTCTTCTTGTTCTCTTTGATAAATTTTTATTACTGGAGTTCCACGCAATATTTCAGACAAAAACTTTGTAAATGTGCCAAAAGCATCTAAATTTTCGGTAGCTGCCTTTTGCATTTTTTTGCCTATCATTTTTGAGGCAATTGCTGCAACGGGTATCATAATAATAGCCACTAGTGATAATTGCCAGTCTTGGTAAAACATAACACCCAAAAGTGCGATAAGTGTAAAGCTTTCTTTTATTAGGCTTAATGAAAAAGCCATAATGGTACCAAGTAAAATCCTAGTGTCATTAGCAAAGTTTGAGATAAATTTACCAGAGTGTTTTTCAATTAAATGTGAGATATCAGATATTAATATTTTACTTGTCATTAAAACTTGAATGTTTCTTAAGACATTAAATGCAACTTTTATTGTTGTCATTCTTACAACAAATATAGCTAGGGATTTTAGTAGAAAAGTTAAAATAATAGCTACTGGAATAATAACCAGCATTTTTTCATCCTTTTCTATAAAAATTTTTTTTATTGCAGGATCTAAAAGCCAGGCAGTCACCGCAGTCATGACCGCAGTAATGATGACAAATAAAAAGATAATTAATATTTCCTTAAAATATTTATTTATTTGTGTCTTAAAAATTCTAGATGCAACTTCAACATTGCTCATATTTATTTGCCCGCAACCGTCATTCCGTTAATTAAAAGGGTAGGAGAATTAACGGATGATTTAAACTCTAAATCATTTGCAGCAATTAAATTTTTAAACATATCACTCATATTTCCAGCAATTGTCACTTCATTTACAGGGAAAGATTCATGCCCATTTTCAATTAAAACTCCCGAAGCTCCAACGCTATAATTTCCATTAATTATATCTCCAGCTCTACCAATAAGTTCTTTTACAAAGAAGGCTTTTTTTTGTTCAGAAATTAATTTTTCTAATTCATAGTTACCATTTTGTATAAAAAGATTTGTTGAACCACCACATCTTCCATTAGTATTCATGTTAAGTAACTTTGAGTTATAAGTGTCTAAAAAAATCGCATTTAAAATACCATTTTCCACCAAATGTATTTTTGTATTCTTTACACCTTCACCATCAAAACTTTGCGATCCTAAAGCTCTTCTTATTAAAGGGTCATCAATTATGTTTATATCTTTATTAAAAATTTCTTTATTTAATGAGTCTTTTAAAAATGAAGTACCTCTAGCAAATGCTGAACCAGAAATAGCTGAACCAAAAGTTGAAAGAAGTGATTTTGCTACACGTTTATCGAAAATGATTGGCATTTTTCCACTCTCTATTTTCTTAGCATTTAATCGTTTGCACGCCTTTTCAGAAGCAAGGAGACCAATTTTTTTAGGCTCATCAAGTTCATTAGAAAATCTGCCAACACTACTTTCATAATCCCTTTCCATTGAACCATTTTCTTCTGCTAGAGCTTCACAAAATACCGCAAATGATGATGATTTATACCCATCACAAAACCCATCGCTATTTGCAAATATAAAATTTGATTTATTTTCAGAAAAAGAGGATCCGTTTGAATTTTTAATCTTTGGATTAGAAAACATTTCATTTTCCATTTCTTCCAAGAAGTCTTTTTTAAATTCATTATTTAATACAGTTTCATCATACAGTTCTAAATTCACGCTATTTTTTTCCAAGTTTTCTTTTAAAGGCAATCCTGAATTAGTGTCCTCTGGGGAAACTTTGGAGCAGTCAACACATCGCTCAATTAATTTATCTAAATTTTTTTCATCAAAGTTAGAAGTAGAAACATTAGATTTTTTCTTCCCTATATATGTTGTTAATCCAAGTGAGAGAATTTCAGACCTGTCTGAATGCTCAACTTTTTTATCTCTAAAGTTAATTGTATCAGAAATTGAGTTACCAAGACTAACCTCCACCTCTGTAGCACCATACTTTTTTGCAATATCTATGGATTTGCCTGCAAGTTCAGAGAGGTAATCTTTTGTTTTAAGCATTATGAAAAACTACTATTTGAATTATAAAAATTGACAACCCATAATAGTTATTCAGTTTAAAAAGCGATAGGTTTTTATTGCTATTTTTGAGAGTGACTTGATAAACTTGAAATAGAAGTAACAAAAAAGGGCCCACAAAAAACAATATTAAAAAGTTGAATTCAAACATTAGAATTAGCATTGAGGAAATAAAAAATAAAAAGCTCAACAAATAGGTAATCAATAAAAATGTTTTTAAATTTTTTTGAAATTTTATAGCTGTGGATTTCACTCCAATTTTGACATCATCTTCCAAATCTTGAAGTCCATAAATTGTATCATATCCAAGAGTCCAGAGTATTGCAGATATATAGAGTAAAAAAATATGTAAATTAATATTTTCGTTAAACACTAGCCATCCAAGAATAACACCCCAGTTAAAAACTATTCCTAGAAATAATTGAGGCCAAAAAGTTATTCTTTTCATAAAGGGGTAGAGTGCAATTAAGATTCCTGATGACAAACCAAACATTATTGCTTTAAAGTTAAACTGAAAAAGAATTGCAAGGGCAGCTAAACATAAAGTTAAGATAATAATCCATGACATTTTAATGGATATTAAATTTTTTGCTAATGGTCTATTTTTTGTTCTTGAAACTTTTTTATCTATTTCTTTGTCTATAATATCATTATAAACGCATCCAGCACTTCTCATTAAAATTGATCCAATAAAAAAGAGGAAAAGAAAAAGACACCACGTTCTATCCATTTCATTTTCATAAAGCTGTGTTCCAAAGCTCCAAGCGCAAGGCCAAAATAATAACATAAATCCAATGGGCCTGTTAAGCCTCATTAGAGAAATATACTTTTGCATTTATGGAATTATTACTGCTGGACCCGTTAGCAACCTAGACTCAAGTTCTGTATGAACCTTTTGAGCCTCATCTAACATATATTTTTTTGAAATTTTAATTTTAATTTTTTCTTCTTTAATTGCAGCAAACACCCTGTTTGTTGCCTCAACCAATTCTTCTCGTTTCATAGTGTAATGTGCTACTGAAGGTCTTGTAAAAAACAGTCCTTTTCCTGCGATATGTTTTTTTACATCAATTGATTTGACAGGTCCTGATGCATTTCCAAAAGAAACCATCATGCCCCTAACTTTTAGTACTTCAAATGATCCTTCGTATGTTGTTTCTCCAACACCATCATAAACAACATCAATAGAATTTTCTCCAAACTGTTTTTTTACTTCCTCAGCAAAATTATTTTCTTTATAGTTAATTACATGATGACAACCATTTTGTTTCGCAATTTCTTCCTTCTCTTTTGATCCAACGGTTCCAATAACTTCACAACCTAGTGCATTAGCCCATTGGCAAAAGATTTGTCCCAATCCACCTGCTGCTGCGTGATAAAGAATTCTGTCACCTTTTTTAACTGCATATGTTCTGTGCAGTAAATATTCTGCTGTATTTCCTTTAAGCATTATACAAGCGGCAACTTCGTCAGAAATATAATCGGGTATTTTAACTAGCTTATCAGCAGGATAATTTTGCTTTTCAGAATATGCTCCAATTGGAGCTGATGTGTGAACAACTCTGTCACCTACTTTTAATTCTTTTACATCACTTCCAATCTTTTCAATAACACCAGCGGCCTCTAAACCCAGTGGTGACGGCAACTCTAATGGATATAAGCCAGACCTGTGATATGTATCAATAAAATTAAGCCCTATACATTTATTTTGAATCAGAACTTCATTTGCTTTTAATTCTGGCAGCTCAACATTTTCAATTTTTAAAACTTCTGGGCCTCCAAATTTATGAAACTTTACAACTTTAACCATTTGAAAAAATTACAACATTTTTATTAGATCTGAAAGATCTTTTATTTTATAATTTGGATTATATCCCAAGTTATCAAATTTTTTGTTAAATCGATCAACCCACACAGACTGATAACCATAATACCCTCCACCCACAACATCCCAAGTATTGGAGCTCATAAAGCAAACCTCATCAGCATTACAAGAATACTTTTTCGTGACTAATTGGTAAACTTTTGGATCTGGTTTATAGATACCGACTTCTTCTATTGAGATTAAGTCATCAAATAAATTTTTAACATCGGCATTTTCTGTCAATTGATTTAAAAGTTCGGGAGAACCATTGGACAATATACAAGTTTTAATTTTTTTTTCTCTTAGATCATTTAAACATTTTTTTAATTCAGGGTAGGGACTTAATTTTTTATAAAGATCTAAAAGTTCGTTACGATAACCTCGATCTATATTGTGTGAGCTCATTGCAAAATCTAAAGAGTCTTCAGTTATTTTCCAAAAATCTACGTGTTTTTTCATCAATGATCTTAACCATGTATATTCTAACTGAACCGTTCTCCAGGTTGATGAAAAATTAAGCCACTTATCACCTATTTTAGGTGCTAGCTTTTCCGCAGCTGAGTTAATATCAAAACATGTTCCATAGGCATCAAAAGCACAGATTTTAATATTTTTAATTTCACTCATTAGATATAGATAACATCTTAAATGACAAAAATTAGATTATTTTTAAACAAAACTCTAGAAGAAAAAAAAGAATTTGAAATTACTGGTGATGACTTTCATTATTTAAATAATGTTATGCGCTGTCAAATTGGTTCAATTATTTTATTATTTAATGAAAAAAATGGAGAATTTGAAAGTGAAGTTAAAGCCATAGATAAAAGAAAACTTTTAATTAAAATTACTAATAGAAGAGAGTATGAAACAATTATTAATAATTTTGAGCTAGCATTTTGTCCACCAAAATCTCAAAAGTTAGATTTGATTA
>CBFHHD010000017.1:13544-22669 GCA_965655605.1 Candidatus Pelagibacteraceae bacterium
TACAAAAATGTACTGAAATTGGTGTTAAAAGATTTGTGCCAGTCATATCTGATCATACCGTTAATAGAAAAATAAATTTGGAAAGATTAAACAAAATTATCAAAGAAGCTGTTGAGCAATCTAATCAAATTCATATTCCTGAAATAAAAGAGCCAATAAATTTTGACCAATACATTCTTAACAACAAAAATATTTATTTTGCAGATATTCAGTCAGAAATAAATTTTTATGATTTAAAAATTAATGCAAATGAAAATATTTCGATTTTAGTAGGACCTGAAGGTGACTTTTCGGCGAATGAAATAAAAAAATTAAAAGAGAGTAAAAATAGTTCGAGCTTTTCATTGGGCCCTAGAATATTGAGGAGTGAAACAGCCGCTATTGCTTCACTTGTATTATTTAATAATTTAAAAAATTAAATATTCGTTCCACCAACTGTAATTTGATCAACTAATATTGAAGGTTGACCAACGCCAACTGGAACCCACTGTCCATTTTTTCCGCATGTACCTATACCTGGGTCAAGTTGCATATCGTTTCCAACCATTGAAACCTTTGTGAGAATATCCGGTCCATTTCCAATTAAAGTAACGCCTTTTAATGGCGCTCCAATTTTTCCATTATTAATTTCATAGGCTTCAGTGCAAGAAAAAACAAATTTTCCATTTGTTATATCCACTTGTCCGCCACCAAAAGAAACTGCATACACTCCCTTATCAACACTCTTAATCATATCTTCCCTCGTATGATTTCCATTAATCATGAAAGTATTTGTCATTCGTGGCATTGGAGCATGTTCAAAACTTTCTCGTCTGCCATTTCCAGTGGGTGCAACTTTCATTAGCCTTGCATTTAACCTGTCTTGCATAAAGTTTTTTAAAATTCCATTTTCAATGAGAACATTTCTAGAAGACGGGGTTCCCTCATCATCAATTGTTAAGGAGCCTCTTCGGCTTGCAATAGTTCCATCGTCTACAATAGTTACATTTTCGTTTGCAACTTTTTGTCCAACTAGATTATGAAAAGCGGAAGTTTTTTTTCTATTAAAATCACCCTCAAGGCCATGACCAATCGCTTCATGCAGAATAATTCCAGGCCAGCCAGGACCCAAAACAACTTTCATCTCTCCTGCAGGAGCAGGCTTACTCTGTAAATTAACTTCTGCCTGTCTAATCGCTTCGTCACAAATTTGTTTCCAGTTTTCATCTCCGAGATAATTTTCATAATTCATTCTTCCACCGGTGCCATATGAGCCCGTTTCTTTTTTTCCATCTTTTTCCATCATTACTGAAACATTAAACCTAACAAGTGGTCTTTGATCTTTAAAAATTTGATTATCAGATTTTATTATTTCTACAGATTGATGTTCACCAAAAAATGAAGCTGTTACCTGTTTAATATTAGTGTCTTTCTGTCTAACGTAACTGTCAATTTTTTTTAGCAATTCTACTTTTTCTGAAAAAGGTTTACTTTCTATTGGGTCAATATCTTCGTATAGTTTTTTGTTAGTTCTTCTTGGATTTTCTTGTTTAGAAACATTGGATGCTCTTAAAGTAATATTTTCATTTAGATTTTTTGATGCATCGCCTAAAGATTTTTTTGAGATTATATTTGAGTGACAAAATGCAGTTTTATCATCTTGTACTGCCCGAAAACCAAAACCTAAGCTTGAGTCAAAACTAGTATTTTTAATTTTTCCATCATCTAATAATAACGACTCACTCTTAGAGTTTTCCAAAAACAATTCACCATCATCACATTTATTTAGAGTCTCAGACACTAGCTGTTCAGCCTGCGCTTGAGAAATGTCAGAATTGTTAAAAAAGTCGCTCATTTATTGGTTTTTTGTCAAATTGTCGCAAAGTGCAATCTAGACATTTTTGATAGTAATGCCACATAAAAATTTATGAAATTATTTTACACATTAAGCACACTATTTTTTTCTATATCGGCTAATGCTGCACAACCTAAAGATTGGCAGTTAGGTTTTCAACCTGCCGTTACACCTTTTATGAAAGACCTAACGTGGATGCATAATTATATCCTGCTTCCAATCATTATTGCGATAAGTGTATTCGTTTTATTCTTGATGATTTATTTGTTTGTAAACTTTAGAGAATCTAAAAATCCAAATCCATCAAAGACAACGCATAATGTTACGTTAGAAGTTTTATGGACTGTTATTCCATGCTTAATTTTAGTGGTTATAGCAATTCCATCATTTAAACTGTTATATAAAGAAGAAACAATTCCAAAGGCTGACGTTACTGTAAAAGCAATTGGGTATCAGTGGTACTGGGGTTACGAATATCCAGATGAAAAAATATCATTCGAGTCAGTAATGATTGAGGACAAAGATTTAAAACCTGGACAATTAAGATTGTTAACGACTGACACAAAAGTAGTTGTTCCAGTCAATAAAGTTGTAAAAATTTTAATCACATCAATGGATGTTAATCATGCATGGGCAATGCCTGCTTTCGGAGTTAAAAGAGATGCCATCCCTGGAAGAATAAACGAAACGTGGTTTAAAGCAGAGAAAGAAGGAGTTTATCACGGTCAATGTTCAGAGCTTTGTGGTATTAAGCACGCATTTATGCCAATTGAAGTTCATGTTGTATCGAATGAAAAGTATGCTTCTTGGTTAGTGGAAGCTAAAGAAAAGTATGCGATGGAGGATGATACCTCAACAACAGTTGTAGAAAATATTAATAAGGAGAAAATGTAATGTCACTTTATACTGATACTGCAAGTGCAGATCACGCTCATGGCCACAACCCAACAGGTTGGAGAAGATGGTTGCTATCTACAAATCATAAAGATATTGGAACTCTTTACTTGTGGTTTGCATTGATTGCAGGGGTAATCGGTTTTGCATTTTCAGTAATTATACGAGCAGAGTTAATGTACCCTGGAGATGGCATTCTAGGTGGTAACTATCATCTTTATAACGTCCTTGTTACAGGTCACGGTCTTTTAATGATTTTCTTTATGGTGATGCCAGCGTTAATAGGTGGGTTTGGTAACTGGTTTATACCAATAATGATTGGTGCTCCAGATATGGCTTTTCCTAGAATGAACAATATATCATTTTGGTTGTTACCGACTGCATTAATTTTATTAATTTCGTCTATCTTTGTTGAAGGCCCTCCAGGTCAAAGTGGAGTAGGAGGCGGTTGGACTATTTATCCTCCATTATCATCTACAGCTGGACAGCCCGGGCCTGCGATGGACTTAGCAATATTCAGTTTACACATTGCCGGAGCCTCATCAATCTTAGGAGCGGTGAATTTTATAACCACAATTTTTAATATGAGAGCGCCTGGTATGACATTACATAAAATGCCATTATTTGTTTGGTCAATGTTAGTGACGGCATTCTTACTTTTATTAGCAGTTCCAGTATTAGCTGGTGCTATCACAATGTTATTAACAGATAGAAACTTTGGAACTTCTTTCTTTAATCCAGAGGGTGGAGGAGATCCAATTTTATTCCAACATCTATTTTGGTTTTTTGGACACCCAGAAGTATACATTTTAATTTTACCAGGTTTTGGAATAATCAGTCAGATAGTTTCTACATTTTCTAGAAAGCCAGTCTTTGGCTATTTAGGGATGGCTTATGCAATGGTCTCAATTGGTGCAGTTGGATTTATAGTATGGGCTCACCACATGTACACGGTTGGTATGGGAGCAGATACAAGAGCTTACTTTACATTTGCCACTATGGTGATTGCAGTTCCAACTGGAATTAAAATATTCTCTTGGATTGCAACGATGTGGGGTGGTTCAATTCGATTTACAACCCCAATGCTTTGGGCTTTAGGCTTCATCTTTTTATTCACTGTAGGTGGTGTAACTGGGGTGGTGTTGGCAAATGCCGGAGTAGATACAGCATTACATGACACTTATTATGTTGTTGCTCACTTTCATTATGTACTATCGTTAGGTGCGGTATTCTCAATTTTTGCAGGCTTTTATTATTGGTTTGGTAAAATGTCTGGATATGAAATATCACCATTTCTAGGAAAGCTACATTTTTGGTTAACATTTATTTCTGTTAATTTGGTATTTTTCCCTCAACATTTCTTAGGTTTGGCAGGTATGCCTAGAAGGTATGCAGATTATCCTGATGCTTACGCGGGTTGGAACTACGTATCTTCAGTTGGATCAATGTTATCAGTTGCCAGTCTAGTAGTATTTTTTGCAGCGGTAATATTGGCATTTGTTAAAAAAAGAGAATTGGAAAAAAATTACTGGGGCGAAGGAGCTAACACTTTAGAGTGGACATTATCGTCTCCACCACCATTCCATCAATTTAATGAGTTACCAAGAATTAAATAAATTGAAGTGTCTGCGAGAATTACTGAACTAAACGATCATCGAGATAGTTTTTCTCAAATATTTTTTTCTTTTTATGAATTGATGAAACCAAGAGTCATGTCTCTTGTAATTTTTACTGCTCTGGTAGGGTTGGTTATTGCCCCATCAAAAATACCTTTTATAGATTCAGTTTTGTCACTTTTTTTTGTTGCTATTGGTGCAGGAGCTGCAGGAGCTCTAAATATGTGGTACGAGTCTGATACAGATAAGTTGATGAGCAGAACTTGTTTAAGACCTCTTCCTCTAGGAAAACTAAAATTAGACCACGCTCTTATTTTTGGTCTCGCAATGTCGTTCATTTCAGTTTTTGGTTTATATCAATTTTCAAACTTATTATCTGCAACAGTTTTAATGATCACAATTGGATTTTATTTTTTTGTTTATACGGTGTGGTTAAAAAGAAAAACACCTCAAAATATTGTAATTGGCGGAGCTGCAGGAGCGTTCCCTCCAATTATCGGTTGGACAATTTCAACAAACTACATTTCTATTGAACCTGTTATATTATTTCTGATTATTTTTCTTTGGACCCCATCACATTTTTGGGCTTTAAGCCTGTATAAAAATCAAGATTATAAGGATGCAGGAATACCAATGTTACCAGTCGTATCAGGAGAAAATTTTACAAAAAAAAATATTTTAATCTATACGATTTTATTGTTTCCCTTCACGGTTTTACCATATTTATTTAATTTTGCTGGTTTGATAAATTTATTTACGTCAGTAGCTGGAGGATTGTATTATATTTATTCAGCTTATAAATTATTTAAAGAAACTGATAAGAAAGTGTATGATAAAATTGCATCTAAAATTTTTACTTTTTCGATTTTTTATTTGTTCTTTATTTTTTCAACAATTTTAATTGATAATTATTTAGGAATATAATGGATAAAAAAACAAAAAAGAAAAACTTAATTACACTGGGAGTGCTTATTTTAGTAATGATATTTTTTTTCTTTATCACAATTTATCAAATTGGAGTTTCCTTAAAATAGAAGCAAGGTGAAAAATAAATTTAAAATTAATCCTCAGTATTTATTTCTTCTTGTATTTTTAATGATTGGTTTATCTTTTGCATCTGTGCCATTGTATGATCTATTCTGTCGTGTCACTGGATTTGGAGGAACTACACAAAAATCAAATAAGCCCTCTGATATAGTTCTTAATAAAAGTATTAAAATTCGATTTGATACGACCAAAAATGGGAACATCCCGGTGAGTTTTAAGCCTCAGAAAAACTTTCATGATATAAAGATTGGTGAAGTGGACAATATTGTATTTCTATTGAAAAATGAAAGCCAAGAGGCCTTTAATGTTATTTCAAGTTTTAATACCAACCCTCCACTTGTAGGTAAGTATTTTCAAAAGTTACAATGTTTTTGCTTTGAAAATCAAGCCATTAAACCGAATGAAACAAGAGAGTTTAATGTAGCTTATTATATTGATCCACAAATAGTTAAAGACCCAGCGACGAAAAGGACCAGTGAGATAACTTTATCCTATAGTTTATTTGAAGTAAAAGAGACGAAGTAAAATATGGCAGCAGAAAAAAAACACGATTATCATTTAGTTGACCCAAGTCCTTGGCCTATTTTTTGTTCATTTGCAGCTTTGATTCTTGCTGTTGGATCCGTTTATTATTTCAGAACAAAGAGTCTTTGGATGCTAATAATTGGTTTGGCAATCACATTTTATGGAATGTTCATGTGGTTTAGAGATGTGATTATTGAAGCAGAGCACAAAGGTGATCACACGCCTGTTGTTCAAATTGGGATGCGATATGGAATGGTTCTATTTATTATTTCAGAAGTAATGTTTTTTGTTGCATGGTTTTGGGCTTACTTTGATGCCAGTCTATATCCTGATATAGTTGGTGGATCAGTATGGCCACCAGAAGGTATAAAAACTCTAGACCCTTGGCACATACCATTAATAAATACTTTAATTTTACTGTTATCAGGCACAACATGTACTTGGGCTCATCATGCACTTTTAGAAAATGATAGAAAAAGTTTGGTACAAGGATTGCTTCTAACAGTGGTTCTAGGAGCAATATTTACAATGTTCCAAGCTTATGAATATCAGCATGCTACTTTTAAAATTTCGTCAGGGATATATGGAGCTACATTCTATATGGCAACAGGTTTTCATGGATTCCATGTTTTAGTAGGAACAATTTTTCTTTTAGTTTGTTTATTTCGTGCAAAAGCTGGACATTATAAACCAGACCACCATTTTGGTTTCGAAGCAGCGGCATGGTATTGGCATTTTGTAGACGTGGTTTGGTTATTCTTATTTGCTGCAATTTATATTTGGGGCAGTTAATTCTTCTGAAATCTAAAATATTTAATTTATTTACATTCTCGATTATATTTTTTTTATTTTTACTTGGTACTTGGCAATTAAAAAGGTTGGAATGGAAAAATAATTTAATCGAAAAAGTTACAAAATCATACGATCAAAAATCTATTGCATTTAATAGAAACTCTAAATTATTTTCTAAAGTAATTATAAATGGACAAATTATTAATCAACCTATTTTTGTATATAATTTGGGAGAAAAAGGTGAGTATGGTTACGATCTTTATATGCCCATTAAAACAGAAGAAAAAATTATCCTAGTTAGAGCGGGATGGACTCCTAGAGTTTTTAAGCTATATAATATTGATAGTAAAAAATCAGTTATAATAGAAGGCATATTATTAAACCCTAAAAGAAAAAATATTTTTACACCTGAAAATTCTAGTGAATTAACTTTTTTTTTAGACATAAAAAATCTTAATTTAAAATTTGATAACAATCTTTTTCCAATGATTGCTGAAAGCAGAACTAATTTTTTACAGGATTATAATTTAAAGGTACCAGGTAAAATTAAATTACCAAATAACCATTTGCAATACGCTTTAACTTGGTACAGTTTATGCTTTGTATTAATAATTACATTTTTAATTTATAAGAGAAAAATATGAAATATTTCAGCACTAGGGATAAAAACTTAAATTTGTCATTCAAAGAAATATTTTTTAAAGGCCTATCAAGTGATGGTGGCCTTTTTTTACCAAGGGAGATCTCTCGCTTTTCTAAAGATGATTTGAAACAATTTTCAAATTTAACATTTCAAGAAATGAGTTATAAAATTTTTCAAAAATTTACAGGCAATACCTTCGAGGCTAGTGATTTAAAAGAAATCATTAATAAAGCTTATTCATCTTTTAGAAGCCCAAAAATTGTTGAAATTCAAAAGCATCAACACATTTCTTTTGTTCAATTGTATCACGGACCTACTCTCGCTTTTAAAGATATCGCAATGCAAGTTTTAGGACAGATGTATGAATTTTTATTAAAAGATAATAAAAAAAAAATTAATCTAGTGACGGCAACCTCAGGCGATACAGGAGCAGCAGCGATAGATGCAATTCATGGCAAAGAAAATTTAAATATTTTTGTCTTACATCCGCATAATAAAATTTCTAAAGTGCAAAGAAAATTAATGACTACTTATCAGGCCAATAACGTTTTTAATATTGCAATCGATGGTAGCTTCGATGATTGTCAAAAAATTGTTAAAGATCTTTTTGTTGACAAAGAGTTTGCTTTAAAAATAAATATGTCTGGAGTTAACTCAATTAATTGGGCAAGAATTGTTGCGCAGATTGTTTATTATTTTTACATATTCTATAAACACAATCCTAAGCTTAAGCCTATTACCGTTTCAGTGCCAACAGGAAATTTTGGAGATGTGTATGCAGGATATGTCGCTAAACAACTTGGTTTAGATATTAAAAATTTAATAGTTTCTACAAATCAAAATAATATCCTTGAAAGATGTATTAATGGTGGTGAATATAAACCTACAAAAGTCATTCCATCAATTTCTCCCAGCATGGACATTCAAGTAGCTAGCAACTTTGAACGTATGCTTTTTTATCTTTGTAATCAAGATTCAGAGGAATTAATTAATTTAATGAGCAAATTAAGCAATGGAGATGGTTTCCAACTTTCTGATGAAAAAATTAAACTTCTTAAAAATGATTATTCCGCTGCAAGTTGTTCTGAACAAGAGATTGTATCTATAATAAAAGATTTATATTCAAAATATAAATACATTGTCGACCCCCATACTGCTACAGCAATCAAACCGTTGCTTAATGAAAATTTTAAAGAAGAGGAATGCTTTTGTTTTGAAACAGCGCATGCTTCAAAGTTTCCAACAGCAATAGAGCGGGCAGTCGGAGTATATCCAGAATTACCAAGTGAATTCAAAGGAATAGAGAACAGGGAAGAAAAGTTTGATATTTTAAATAATGATATTGATTTAATTCGGTCTTATATACTAGAAAGAAGCCAAGCTTAAGGTTTGATTGCAAGCCTAGCCAATTCATCAGCCATATTATTGTAAACATCATCTGCGTGACCTTTAACCCAATTCCATTTAATATTTCTGTTTGCTTGAAGATTATCTAATTCTATCCAAAGATCTTTATTTTTAACATCTTGTTTATTTTTTGTTTTCCATCCATTTTTTTTCCAATTAATAATCCAAGTTTCCATCCCATTTTTGACATATTTTGAGTCGGTAAAAACATTTATATTTTCATTCTGGGCATATTTTAAGGAAGCAATTACTGCCATCAACTCCATTCTGTTGTTCGTAGTATTATTTGCAGAACCGGAAATTTTTTTCACATTATCATCTTTATTTATAATAACAGCCCCCCAGCCCCCTTTGCCAGGATTCCCAG